>JAOZQE010000203.1 GCA_029932385.1 bacterium
CATTCCGGAATCGACTATTAGCGTTGGCAGGTGAAGCATCATGGTCATTGACAAAGACCAGATACATTCCCGTACCCGTATAATACTGACCTACCGGGATTGTAAAATGAACCCAGGTGCCCATATCACTACTGCCATAACCGGGACTTACCTGAATCGCATTATCCCATATATAGCTGCCTAATAATTGGAAAATTCGCTGATCATTTCTGAGTATATCATCCTCGTCAAAACCTATTCCCTGAATCTCGCCCTCCACCGTCGACATATAATCAAACTCAAGAACCGTGTCCGGGGTAATCTCAAAGGTCTCTTCCGTACGACGCCAGCAATTTCCTTCCAGATGGATAGTAGTACCACCATCCTCAATCGTCACATCTGCCGATACATCCTGATCTGAATATGAAACAGTGGAAATCTGGGTGAAATCAAGAGAACTGCTTTCACCAACCTGAATAGTTATTGAATCACTCCCGGTCTGGCCAACACTATCTGTAACTGTCGCGGTGATACTATGAAGACCAGTTGAAAGCATAGCCGTGCTAAAACTGCCACCGGCACCGATAGTACCATCGATATTTGAGGTCCAGGAAAGCTGACCAGTCAAGTCGCCGTCTTCAAAATCATTGGCCGATCCGGTAAAAGTGACCGGATCAAACTCTGCAAACTGGGCACCATTAACCGGATCACTGATTGAGACAACTGGTACTTGATCAGCGGCAACCTCCTTAACCTGCACATTCCGGAATCGACTATTAGCGTTGGCAGGTGAAGCATCATGGTCATTGACAAATACCAGATACATTCCCGTACCCGTATAATACTGACCTACCGGTATTGTAATATGAACCCAGGTGCCCATATCACTGTTGCTGTAACCCGGACTTACCTGAATAGCCTCGTCCCATGTCTGATTACCGAAGAACTGGAAAATCCGATGATCATTTGTGAGCTCATCATCTTCATCAAAGCCAATGCCATGGATTTCACCCTCCACCGTTGACATGAAATCAAACTCTAAAACTGTATTGGAAGTGACTTCAAAGGTCTGCTCTGTTCGCCGCCAGCAATTACCTTCCAAATGGATAGTATCTCCACCATCTTCAACCGTCACATCTTCCGACTTATCCTGATTAGAATAGGAAATAGTGGAAATTTGAGTGAAATCGAGAGAAGACCCTGTTTCAGGCAGTGTTGTAATGTCAACGATGACACTTTCAGTCAAACCGGCTAAGTTTTGAGCCACCAGTTTCATAGAATAATCTGTGTCTGACTGTAGTCCAACCACAGTTAAATTAACTGCCACATCGGTAAAGCCACTATTAATGGTTTGTATCCCGGATGATTGCCAGCTACCGCCGGAAGTTATCCATTCAACCCAGACATCGGTAGACAAACCGTTAGGATTAACCTCACCGCTACCTGTAGCCGTTGTTAGACCGGGAACAACATTGAAACTGTAAATATCCGGCTGAGACGTTACGGTTATGGTTATAGGTACCACGTTACTGGACAATTCGGTAGTATTGTCGACTGCGTGATAACTATACTGCCCACTGAGACAGGTTGAGCAAGACCAATTGTCGTCAAAGCTTCCAGTCGCGTCAGCGGTTGTAGGTATCGTTGCAATAGTAACACCTGAACTAACAAGATATTGGGTAACTCCACCGTTAGGGGTAAAACTTTCTCCCTGAAAAAAGAAAATGGTTGTGGGAGAGCCGCTGGAAGGAGTTACAGTTACATAAGGATCGACTAGATCCGTAATTGTAAAATTACCAGAAAAGTCTGAATACAGGTCGTCTATCGTTGCAATAGCAATTTGGTAATCGGATCCATTTGGCCAAGCTGGGTCATTTTTTGGAACATTAAATAACAGCCCCGTTGAACCATTCGCAGCCGGTTCACTGGCCGCGACCGTGACATGATAGACACCCCCCTTATACACGTGAATCTTAATATTACCGGCATAATTAAGAGCTGACCACGTGATATGATAATCCGTACCTTTGTAAAGAGTGTCACCTTCAGTGGGAGAAATCACGTTCAAAATCGGTTCAGTTGCTGCTTGTCCGACATTTATCTGACGTGTATAAGAAGACTCTGAGCCTCCAGAGTCAAAAACAGTGAGCTTGGCTGTATAGACTCCAGCAATACTATAAGTGTACAAAGGATTCAGCTCAAATGAATCTGTTGTGCCATCATTATCAAAGTCCCACTCATAAGTGCTGATATCACCAGAAGACCGATCCGTAAACTGAACTGTCAAAGGTGCAGTTCCAGAAACCGGATCGGCACTGAAAGCCGCAGCAAAGCAATTGCCTTGAATCAGGGACATATCTACAGGGTTCAAATAGGTTGGCCAGTTGGCATTAAATGCTGCGTTAGGATCGCCATTCGGTCTCCCGTAAGCATAGGCTATGAAGTTATCATTACTTAACTGCATATGCCCCTGACTATCACCACTCAATCCTATATTGTGAGCACGATCCTGGAGAACACCTGATGTCCAGTAGTCACTTGAGGTGGCAACCGGAACAAAATTGATGCCATCAATAGATTCATACACGAAGACATTGCTCTCCGGT
>JAOZQE010000204.1 GCA_029932385.1 bacterium
CGTAGAGATAGAGACCGTTGGTCGCCATCAGACACTGCATCGCGGTGGTCGCGGCGAGGCTCATCAGGCCCCGGGCAAGTTCCTGCATGGCGACACAGTAAAGCACCGTATCCCCACCGGAGCCGCCGACCTCTTTCGGGTAGCGGATGCCCAGAATCCCCATATCAGCAAGTTTCTTGAAAAGATCATACGGAAACTCACCGCTTTCATCAATCTCACGGGCCCTCGGGATAACCTCGTCATCGACGAAACGAGCCATGGTTTTTTTTACTAATTTTTCAGGATCGGAGCGAATCATGCGTGATCTCCATCAATACCTTCTCCATCAATCTGGGCCAACATCTCCGGAATAACCTGGTGCATATCACCGACAATGCCCCAATCGGCAACATCGAAAATGGGCGCTCCCGGATCTTTGTTAATCGCAATAATATAGCGTGAATCAGACATTCCGGCCCGGTGCTGAACCGCTCCGGAGATGCCGCAGGCGATGTATAATTCCGGGCGCACGGTCTGGCCGGTCTGGCCGACCTGGCGCTCAACCGGAACCCAGCCCTCCTCGACCGCTATCCGGGTGCCGGCAACTTCGGCGGAGATTTTTTCAGCCAGCTTATCGAGCAGGGCAAACCCTGGCTCGCCGCCGGTGCCGCGGCCGCCGGCAACAATAATTTTGGCCTCACCCAGACGAATCTTTCTTTTCGCCTCGTTAACTGCTTCCAGTAAAGTTGTGGCCGGTTTCTCCGGAACTTTTACCGGATGGTTGATAATTTTCACATCTGCAACCACACCTGCAACCGCCGTCATCACTCCGGGCCGGACCGTCGCCATCTGCGGCCGGGAATAACGGCTGGCGATAGTTGCCATGATATTGCCGCCGAATGCGGGCCGGGTCTGAAGAAGAATCTTTTCATCCAAGTCGATTTCCAAAGCCGTGCAATCCGCTGTCAACCCCGCTTTCAGGCGGCGCGCCAGACGCGGAGCCAGCTCGCGGCCGCAGGATGTAGCCCCGATCAGGAAGATATCCGGCTTGTAAGTTGTCACCAGATCGGCAATAACCTCGGAATAAGTTTCGCTCTGAAATCTTTGCAGAATTTCATGCTCGGCCAGATAGATATTTTTTGCGCCGTATTGGCCAAGTTTTTCGACATAATTTGCAACTTCATGCCCGAGCAGAACAACGCCTACTTCCTGATTCAAGTCATCGGCCAAGCGTTGGGCCGCACCAAGCAATTCCAAAGTTACCGAATTAAGCTCGCCATCAAAAGTTTCAGCCAAAACCCAGACCCCTTGATAATCACTAAAATCGGGAATTCTTCGCGCTTTAACATCAGTTTTTATCGCCTCCTGACGACAAGCCTCAATACAGGCGCCGCAGCCGGTGCAGCGCTCAAGTATCTCCGCCTTCTCCGCCCTGATCGCAATAGCATCGTAAGGACAGCTTTTCAGACAGCGCTTACAGCCGTTACAAAGTTCAAATTCTACCCAGACACTCATATATCAAATTCCTCCAAATTTTCACCCTTCACACTTCACCCTTCTAACTTAAAAGATGCGCTTCCCGGACTTTTCCCAGCACTTTACTGACCGCGTCAGGAACATCGCCGGAAAACAACTCCCCGACCCGTTTGCTTTTGGGCGAGAAAGTTTTAATTACCTGGGTCAGTGATCCCGCCATGCCGAGTTCATCATGCCGGGCGCCGATATCCGCCGCGTTCCAGATTTCGATCGGGGCCTTCTCAGAACAGGCAGCGATCAGATTCAGCATCATCGGATAACGGGGTGCGGTGGAGATATTATTTACGGTTACAAGGGCCGGCAGGGCAACTGCGAGCCGCTCGTAGCCGGCTTCATTGCGCCGGCGCAAAGTTATCTGGCCGTCCTCATATTTCTCAATTTCATCGACATAACAAACCTGCGGCAGCTGCAAATATTCAGCTATCTGCGGCCCGGTCTGGGCCGTATCCCCGTCAATCGCCTGGCGACCGCACAGAATCAGATCAAAATCGCCTATCTTTTTCAGGGCTTTCCCCATAACCGTTGAAGTCGCCCAGGTATCGGCACCGGCAAAGGCTTTATCGGTCAATAAAACCGCCCGGTCACAGCCCATCCCTAAAGCTTCAGAAAGAACATCAATCGCCTGCGGCGGCCCCATGCTAAGCACGTTGACCTCGGCCTGATACTCATCTTTAAGCTGTAAAGCCAACTCCAGGGCCTGCCGGTCATCGGGGTTGATGATGCTCTCCACCCCCTCCCGAATCAGATTGCCGGTCTTCTTGTCCAGCTTAACCTCAGTCGTATCGGGCACCTGCTTAATCAAAACTACTATTTTCATATCAAGTCACTTCGGCAATTTATTGCCATTAAATTCGTTGCGGGGAAAGCCCTGAAAAAACGTGGCCTGTTCCCTATTAATTTCCGGTTATAGGGAGGCTTGGCAAACTCATCCACCATTTTCAAAAAGAGCAGATAGATAAGTTGCTCCAGATAATCACCATACCCCACACCGTCATCTCTTAAGATATTGGCGAAACTCCATACTTTTGAAA
>JAOZQE010000073.1 GCA_029932385.1 bacterium
CGGAGCTCTGGCTGGAACGGTTTTGCTTGGCCTTTTGTAGCTATAGCCCATAACCTTAAGTGCCCGAGTGACAGTATCTCCGCTGACAGACAGGTCTAATTTTGATGCAGCATCGTAAACAATAAGTGGCACCGACCAAACATGATCTTGGTAGCCATGTTTAACGGGAGAGTCGAGTAAGATTTCTTTGATATGCACCTTAAGTTTTGCGCGCTTTTCATCGGGACGACCGGGTGAATATTTACGACCCAACCCTTTTATGCCGTCGATATTGTATCTCTTTAGCCAGTCCCGAACAGTGTGGGGGTTGCGCTTTAATGCTTTGGAAATCTGAGAAACATTTTTCCCTTCGGAGCTGAGTAGTAACATTAGGGCTTTCTCTGAGTCCTTGGATGAGGCTAACACCCGAAATCGTTCAAGCTCTTTTTGTTGCTCAGTATTGATGGAAACTTTAATCATGACTACCTCCTGTAGATGTGTTTCCTTCATCTGGAAGCATCTGTCAAGTTTTATTATAGATATTTATGCAAATAAGCTTACCATTCCAAAACACCACTTTCATACCGGGTTAGGGGGCCTCTATAGCAAAAATTTTGGCTATCCCGTCCGACACAAGTCATAATTGACCAGAGAAACAGCCACAGAAGCTGGCTGGAAGTCGGCGCATGTCTGATGTGAAGAACATCGGAAAGCCGTGTGCGAGAGAACCGCACGCACGGTTTGATGAGGGAGGGCAGGTAAATCTGGTTATGTTACGGCTATTGAGGCACCACCAAACGAAAGGGGCGGAAACAGATAGGCCGGAACTAAGACGGGCAAGCCTGCTCTCTACTCTACCTTGATTTTGCTGAAACATATCAGCAGGTCAGGATGATTTACGCTCTGCAACGTCATCCTGCACTGTACCGGTCGGGATTGGATGACGAATTACTTTGGGCGGCTTTTAAACCTGGAAAAGTCTACCACTCTAGTTAGGGCTTGACACAGGAGTTCAAGGTCGACTTTATCAAGCCATAATTTCAACAGAATGGCTGTGCTCAGAATGTAGAGTCCTGAAAGTATATAGTTATTTACCCAGCCGGAGATCCAAGTCAGGATCAGCGCGGTGCTGACAAAAGAGATAATGAGTTTCAGCATGTTTTCGGCAAGCGGTGACTCCTGAAAACGTTCCCGGCAGAGTTTCAGGAGTAAAAGGTTGTGGAGAATCATTGAGACTCCAGTAGCGATTGCCGCGCCGATGAGTGCCATTTTTGGGATAAGAATCAGATTAAGTGCAATATTGCTGAGACTGCTCAAGAGCGAAACCTTAAGGACCGGTCGTTCATGGCCGGTCAGCGTTAAAAGTTGTGAATTAGGGCCGGAGGCTATGTGGAAGATCTGGGCTCCGCCTAAAAGCAGAAGCGGCAGTTGCGCCGGGCTGAAATTATCGCCGAAAAGTGTAACGATTTCCAAGCGAAATATAATGAAGGCACTGTAAACTGCCAGAGCAAAGATCAGGTTCCAGCGGGTAATTTTTCTGACCAGGCCAAACAGTTCAGATGTTTTGCCGGTATGATACATATTGGTAATCCGGGATGCCAGAGTGAGGTTGAATGAGACCATAAGAAACGGCAAAAAGGCCGCGAACCGTGATGCCGCATTATATATCCCAACGGTGGATGCGTCATGGAAATAACCGATAAACAGACTGTCACTCCAGAGCATGAGCAGGTATACGATATCGTTCAAGCAGAGGGGTAGACTGAGTTTGAGAAAGTCCTGCTGCTCATTTCGGTTTAATTTGGTATGAGAGTCCGGAAGGAAAGCCGCTATTTTTATATACAGATAAAAGAGTCCCAGTCCGGCGGCGACAATTAATATTGCTGGGATCAACCAGGGGATTTTCAGGTTAAACCCGGCTGCTAGCAGAAAAAGCAGGCAGATGGTCAGGGGGCGAATAACCAGTTCTGCCAGAACGGCGGTACCAACCTTGTCCAGAGCCAGGAAAAAACCTCGATAATGTTCAAATATCGCGGCCAGTAAAATTGCGATTAAGATTGCCACAATCCATAATTCACTTGAAATTTTCAAGTGAAACAGTTTACAGGTAATTGGTTTTCGCAAAAGGATCAGCAGGGTTGCCAGAAACAGCCACAGCAACAAACTGAAACAGGTGGCAAAATTCAGATAAGATTTGATTTGACCTCGGTTACCCCGGATTTCAGCCAAGCCCACGGCTTTTATCAAACCGGTCTGCATGCCCATGTTGATCGGTACAGTCAATATAGTTACGAGGCTGACAAACATGAAGTATATACCCATAAAACTGGATCCGTAGAATCTCCCCAAAATGAGTGCGGTGATAAAATTCAGAAGCAGGCGGGTAATCTTGGCACTCATTCCCAGAAGGGCTTTATGGGTGATTTGTTGCAGCATTTTTAATTGTCGATCACAATATTTCAGTATTGAAAGAGAAAGTAAGCAAAGATGATTTCAACCTACTTTGGTAAACAGCTTAATTTACCGGATTTTTTAGTAATCGGCGCCGCCCGATCAGGGACTACGGCACTCTACAGCGTCCTTAATCGTCATCCCCATATATTTATGCCCGGGGAGAAAGAACCACTATTTTTTTGTGATTATGGAGAGCCTCGAAAAAAGACGATTGCCGATGGCAAGATAGTCGATAACTGGCAAAATTACAACCTTGATCAGTATTCAGATCTTTTCTCGTCGGCTGGTAAAGGGCAGCTTCTGGGGGAGGCCTCGGTTCTATATCTTTATGAACATCGTATAACGATCGGCAATATTAAAAAAATTTATCAGGGTGATGCGGCAAAGGTAAAGATCGTCGCTATATTGCGCAATCCTGCTGATCGGGCCTGGTCGCACCATCTTTTGCATACTACCAAATATTCCGAGGTCTTGCCGTTTTCTGAAGCGATTCGTCCCGAGGTTTTTATCGAACGGCGGCAAGCGAATTTTATTGGTATGTTTGATTATCTCGGGGTTGGTCTCTATGCTGAGCAGATAGATGCGTGGCGAAAAAATTTTCCTTTGATGAAAGTCTGGATCTATGAAGAATTTTTTGCCGATTTGAATCGGTATATGAAAGAATTGTCTGAGTTTCTTGGAGTTGAGCCGGAGGAGTCCATGTTTGCTTTGAAAAAAATCAACTCTTCCGGGATTGCCAAAAATCGGGCGGCAAAGTTCTTTATCGATCATTTACAAAAACCGGAAGGTTGGAAAAAACCGCTGAAACGGTTTCTGCCGCAAAGATTCCGGCAGAAGTGGAAGAGAAACATCACCCAGAAACTTCTTCAGCGTCAGGTTATGAGCCCTGAGCAGCGCCGACAGTTGCTTGAATATTACCGGCCGGATATACAAAAACTGGAAACAATTTTAGACAGAGATCTTGACTTATGGCTGAAAGGATAAAACCTGTTGTAACCTGTAATCCGGGGATGAAGATCTGTCTGGTCTGTTCTTCCGGTGGTCATTTTCAGGAGCTCTTGCGCCTGGCCGGTACCTGGCAGGGGATTGAGCATTTCTGGGTGACCTTTCCCGGGGTTGATACGGATTATCTGCTTGCAGAAGAGGAGATGCTCCCGGCTTATCATCCTACCAATCGCAATCTCTGGAATCTTTTTAGGAATACCATCGTTGCCTGGCGTATTTTAAGGGCTCGGCAGCCTGACATTATCATCTCGACCGGTGCCGGAGTGGCTATACCTTTTTTCTATCTGGCGAAATTTTTCGGAATAAAGACAATTTACATAGAATCCCTGACCCGCATTCATGGTCTGTCTCTGACCGGGAAACTGGTATATCCGGTTGCCGATCACTTCTATGTGCAGTGGCCTGAGCTTGCGCGGTGCTTGAAAAAAGCGGTTTACGGAGGCCAGGTATTATGAAAGCTTTTGTTACTTTGGGGCTTGATCGTAAGCCGTTCACACGTTTGCTTGAGCTGGTCGACAGGGCAGTTGATCGTAATTTATTGAGCCGTGATAGCCTGATACAACGCGGGCACACGCCATTTTCCACGGCAAATTTCCGGGTTGTTGATTTTCTGCCGTTTACCGAAATGTTACAGGCTATCAAGAAGGCGGATCTGGTTATTACGCATGCCGGAGTCGGCAGTTTCCTGCTCTGTCTTAATGCTGGCCGGATTCCTCTTGTTGTTCCGCGAGAAGGCAAGCGCGGCGAACATGTTGATGATCATCAGGTTGAATTTGCCGAGACTCTGACCGGGCGCGGCAAAGCCATCGCCGCTTTCGATGAAAAAGAGTTTTTTAACTGTCTTGGTCAGGCGGGTGAGTGGTGTACGCAATCGTCTGTTAGTGATGACTTAAGTTTGGAACCGGAACTGGTTAAATCTCTTAAAATGTTGATAAATATATAGAAAAGGAAGATATTATGGACGGCCGTTTTCTTTACCGAAATTTTTTTGACCTGCTTTTTAAACGCAGGCTTCAGTTTGAATTTGACATGATCCCTTTTAAGGCTGAGCGACTTTCCAATAAACAACGCAACAATCTTTTCAAGATAGCGTTTAATCGTCTTTTGCCGATCAGCCATACTTTCGGCAGACCCTATATGGCCCATATCTCCCCTTCCGGTATCTGTGATCTTGACTGTGTCTCCTGCCCGACCAAAGACAGCAAAACCCAAGGGAAAGAGCTCTTGTCATTTGCTACCTTTCGCAAATTTATCGATGAAGTCGGCGATACCCTGATCTATATAATTCTCTGGAGCTGGGGAGAGCCACTTTTAAATCCCGATTTCCCCAAGATGGTTGAATATGCGGCAAAACGCAACATTATCACTGTCACCAGCAGCAATTTGAATCGTCTTACATCCGAGCAGGCTTGTGACCTGGTGGCGTCGGGACTTGACAGTCTGATTATTGCGGTTGACGGTACGACTCAGGCGAGTTACGAAAAATACCGTTGCGGCGGAAACCTTGAAAGAATCATCAACAACATCAAATTACTGATGGCTGAAAAAAAACGGACCGGAGCCAAAAAACCGCTGCTTAACCTGCGGATGGTGGTTTCCCGCGAAAATGAACATGAAGTTGAAGATTTTCGTTGTCTCGCTCGTGAACTCGAAGTTGACATGGTCAGCTTCAAGGCGTTTTCCACCCGCCAGGCAGGTTATGAAAACCCTGAAATGGACCGCCGTTTTGCTCCCCAGAGCAACAACTATCGCTGGTACAAATATCTCAAGAATTTTCAGACCGATCACCGGGTAAAAAAGTACTGGTGCCGTTTTCCCTGGACCAAACCGATGCTGTTTGCCGATGGCACTATTATATTTTGTGAATTCGACCTTCAATACGAACGTCCTTTAGGCAATATCAACCAGCAATCTTTTGATGAGATCTGGTTTAGTGACAAGGCGCAGAAATGGCGCCGTCTCTTCCAGCAAAACCGGGATGCCTTTGCCTTTTGCCGGGATTGTGTGTACGACTACAAAATGTTTGATGGCTGCGTTATCGAGCGCGAGCTACTGAACCATGACGAGTGATCATTTTCCCCGTCCGGGGATTTCGGTTATTGTTATCACCCTTAACGAAGAAAACAATATCCGGCCCTGTCTTGATTCCTTGAAGCGGCAGAACTATCCTTCTGAAAATTATGAAGTAATAGTTGTTGATGCTTCCAGCGATGCGACGCCGATTATAGCGGCCGAATTTGCCGGAGTCCGGGTGGTTAAAAGTACGAAAGGCTTTAGTCGGCAGAAAAATGTCGGCTGGCAGGCCGCTTGTTTTGATATCGTCGCGTTTACCGATGCTGATTGTCTGGTGTCGGGAAACTGGTTGTCGACCATTGCCGAAGTCATGAACAATCCTGAAATAGTTGCGGTTACTGGAGATTCCCTAGCACCGCCGAACAGCAACTGGTTCGATCTATGTGTTACCTGTGTTGGTCATCCGGGGGGAGGAGCTATCGGTTTTGATGCGAATGTTAAACCGGGGTCGCAAGGAATATCGTTTATTGCCGGATGTCATGCCATCTTTCGCAAAGCGATTATTGCCGCAGTCGGCGGTTTTGACCCGGATTTTCAGGAGGGTGGTGAAGATGTTGATCTCTCGCGCAGATTGCGCCAAGCCGGTTACCGGCTCGATTACATGTCGGAGCTTACCATCTATCACAAACCGCATACTCCTTTCTGGCACTATGTGAAATGGAATATCGGGGTTGGGGTAACCAAATTCAGTCTCAATCGACCATCTTTGGGAAAAATTATTTTTGATCCTCGTTTTCCTTTATGGCCGTTGCTCGGTCTGGTTCTGTGGTTTTACTGGTTTTTATCGATACCTTTTTCAGCCCTGCTCTTTATGCCTATAGCCTGGGTCGTATATCTTGCCGGGCTGTACTGCTTTTCAACGCCGTTTCAACTATTGCTCGTAAGGCGGCGACAAATCGGCCTTGACCTTCTCTCGACCTTTACCATGGTGCCTTTTCTGGTTTTAGTCAGACAGGTTGCCATGGCTTTCGGGCAATTGAAAAAATGGTCTCGCCTGCGCAGGGTTCAAACCTAAAGATTACCGCATCTGTCGACAGCCTGTTCCTTCTGGTGTTCGTCCAGTTTCTCAGACCTGCATTCAAGACCGATAAAAAACATTAAAAGTCCCATCCCGTAGGGAGAGAATCCCTCCTCCTGGAAAAACGAGTTGGCGAGCAGAAAACAGAACATGACTGAATAGATGAACCGGCTTGATTTCGATGATTTACTCTCCTTTCGAAAAGAATACAAAATAGATATGTAGGTCAGATATACAAACGGGGCGCATATACCGATCATATTCAGGAGAACCGCGAGGCCGCTGTCACCGCTTATCGCGACAAAATCATATGTATACTTTACGCCGGTAGTTACTGATCCGCCATAGCCGAAGCCTCGCCCCCAAAGATTTTCGGGTATTGCCATAAGGGAAGCGGTAAGTGAGTAAAAATGGGAGTTGAAATTTTTCAAACCAACCAGATAGGCGCAAACGATATAGCCGATTGCAAAGGATACGACCCAGGATAATTTAATCGGTTTGTGCTTGTTCAGATAATAAAACCCAGTCAGAGTCAGAGCGGTTATAAAGGCGCCTTTTGAACCGCACAAAATGATCAAAAGGAAAAATAGTACGGCGGCCGGCAACGAATTCGCGGCAAGGCAGAGCATTAAGTTAAAGGTGAAGAAATACGCTGTGCTGATGGGATGCAGAAACCCTCCGAACGGTCGTAAGTATAAAAAATTATGCCCCCAGTTACTGTTGAAAAACTTAATAGTTTTCAAGTCAATCAGCTGATTGACTGTAAGATAACTGCGGCCGGATTTCAGTGCAAAAAAATGGTCTACATTTAAGAGTGTGTAGTAGTCGGCAGGTATAAGAATTTCAATGATCAGCAACAGGCCAAAAAGGATACCGGTGGCTACAGAGAGCTGTCGTACCTTTTCAGCTTGCAGATACGCGGCGGCATAGCCTCCCAGCAGAAAAAGGATGAAAGGGTATAATATCATCCGTAAATAGATTGTCGCATATGAAAAACTGTTATTGAAAAGACCTTTTAAATAAAACAGCGCCGCCAGAACAAAGAGCAGATAGAGTAACACTGAGATCATGCGGTCAGTTACCGGCAGGCGGCCGCGATCTTTGAGGAAATTCCACCACAAAAGCAGGGATGCCAGAAGGAAATCGAGTCCGAATAAAACATTCAAGGCGGTTTTATCAGCCAGCAGTGGCGAAAAGATAGAAATTGACAGGTTTGAAAAAAACAGCAAGCCAAGCTGCAGCCAATAAACCCGGCTTGGTTCGATTGGCATAAAGACCGACATGGATGCCAGTATCAGGAAGCCGATTCCCAGCCAGTAACAATAGCTGCTTATACCCACGATGGCAAAAATTGTGATCACGAGTAAGATATATCTTTTTACATCAATGATGATATGATTGTTATGTTCTTTCGGGATCATCGGACAAATCTTCTTTCTGGCAATCACTACCCTGCAGCAAAACGTTATCAATCAGGGCAAAATGTTTGTGAGCCTTATAGTTGGCCTCAATTTGTATTTTACGTACAGTTGTATGCAAAAGCTTACGATTATACCATAGCTTCCACCATATATTTTGTAATCTGTCCGCTGTTATATCTTCAAGTTTGATACAATAATCGGATAATCTGTTTTCGTCCATAAACCTCCAGGTTTTTTCTCCGTAACTGATGGCCAGAACCGGAATGTCGTTTTGGATGCTGACCAAAACTGAATGATAGCGAACGCCAATAAATGCATCACATGAGGCCATTTCGTTACAGGTTGTCTGAATGTCATGAAACGGGACAAATCCCATGGGAAAATCTGGAGAGTTGAGGTGTTGCAGTAGTTGTTCATAAGCGGCTTTATCAGACCATTGACTCGCCCGATAAAAAGAGAAAAACCGGAACTTTGCCCCAATATTCATATGAATATTTTTCAGCAGCAGGGCAAGTGCAGTTAAAAAATTTGCCGAAACTTCCGGGGAAAACATCTTGTTGAAAAAAATCCGACTGTTCAAACCGATGATTGGTACATCATCAGGTTGTACGTCCGTTTTTTTATTGTACTGGTAGAGAAAGCTGATATCAGTCAGTCCGTGAACAAGTTCCGGTTTCACACCCAGCGCAAGAAATCTTTCAGCTCCTCCCATGTCGCGGGCAGAAACAAATGCTGAGTGATTTGCAGTATGTTTCAGTGCCCAGCGACAGAACCTGCCTTTCAGAGAGAAGAAGCCTATGCCGAAATAGGCATATGGCGTCCACAATAACCAAGCCGTTAATGCTCTTGAGATAAAAAACAGGACTCGATATTTACGGGTAACGTCCTGAATCTGATTTCCGGGTCCGATAAGAATGAGATTAGCTCTGAAGATCTCTATAAAGTTTTGTGAAAACCAATTCAGTGACGAAAGAACAGGTTTCCCGGGCTCAAGAAGTCCTCGTCGTCCCGTATAAACCAACTTTATATGTTCGTCCAAAAGGTTTTCAGTTTCAAGGAAAGATCGGGTGATTTCAGGGTTGCCAGTGAAGATTACGATACTGACTTTGCCGTATCTCTGGCGGATCTGATCGATCTGGACACAGAGCATCAAATCATCGCCCAGATTTTCTTCTGCATAAGAACCAAACAGGATAATTCGTACTATTTGCCAAGAGGAGTTGAATCTAGCTTTATTTCCTTTAGTTTGGCGTCCCATTTTACCGTATCTCAACTTTTTGATTTGAGCTATTGCTCCAGCGGTTGAATATGTAAACTATGCTGCATAAGCAATTTGGGGAGGCTTAAAATAATTGCTCACATGATATGGTCGTCTTTGCAGGGTTCTTATGAATGAGCGGGCCTTCTTGCTTAGATCTTTCTCGGTTCTGGCAGGTACTTCAGAACGAATCCGCTACTTGAGATCTCCATTCAAATATTCATCCGGAGTGGTTCTGGAGAATATGACGGTAAGAAGAAAAGTTCTATTTGATCTTTATGATTTTCAAGCCATGCTTTTGCCCGTTTGCGGTGATGTACTCGTGAATTGTCCAGAACCAAAAACACCTTGCGATTACTATCTTTGATCAGTCTGGATAAAAACCTAATCAACACTTGCGAGGTCATTGTTCCGTGATAAAGCATAAAACGAACTTTTCCTCGATTGGTAATTGAGGACACCATATTGATCTTGCTGTCGTTTTTCGTTTCGTGTTCGTATTTTTGTAGAGAGCTTTGGCTTTTTTGTCAAATGATTTTAATTTCAGGTTGCATCTTAAAAATATAAAAGGGCTGTAACCCGTTAAGATTACAGCCCCTTATTTGAGATGGTGCCGAAGGCCGGAATCGAACCGGCACGGGTGATCACCCACTACCCCCTC
>JAOZQE010000013.1 GCA_029932385.1 bacterium
TTTTAACAGCAAATTATTTTTATCGTACTCAAGTACAAACGGAGATTGATTTTGTCGTTGAACAGGAATCAGGTTTCCAGTTATTTGAAGTCAAATCCGGAAGATTTTCCCGGCCGGTCAAGGCACTGAGTGAGTTCAAAAAAAAATACGCCTCTCCCGGAACTGAAATCAGGCAAACAGTTCTCAATCGTTCATATCTTGATTTCGGTGAAAGCCAGGATTTTCTGCCGCTTTATTTGTTATAAACCAGCATTTCAGGTGTGTGGAATAAGTCAATATGGTAATATTTTATGAAAAATGAGCGGATATTTCTCTCCGCGCCGCATATGGGCGGGGATGAGCTTGAGTTTGTGAAAGAGGCTTTTGCCTCCAACTACATTGCGCCGTTGGGGCCGCAGGTGGATGCTTTTGAGCAGGAGTTTGCCCGGAAGGTGGGGGCGAAATATGCGACGGCTCTTTCATCGGGAACGGCGGCTTTGCATCTGGTGCTGCGTTATGCCGGGGTTAGCGATGATGATGAGGTGATCTGTTCAACTTTCACCTTTGTTGCCAGTGCCAATGCAATCAGGTATCAGCAGGCCTGGCCGGTTTTTATCGATTCTGCTTCCAGTAGCTGGAATATGGATGTCGATCTGCTGCGGGAGGAGTTGCGGAGAAGAGCTGAAATTGGTCGTTTGCCGAAAGCGTTGATGTTGGTTCATCTCTATGGGCAGCCGGCGGATATTGATCCGATTCTGGAGCTGTGTGAAAGATATGATATTTTTTTACTTGAAGACGCGGCGGAAGCTTTAGGGGCAACGTATAAAGGGAAAGCGCCGGGAACCGTTGGCCGGGCCGGAGTTTTTTCTTTTAATGGTAACAAGATTATTACCACATCGGGCGGCGGCATGGTGGTCTCTGATGATTTGGATTTAATCGAAAAGGTGAAATTCTGGGCGACGCAGGCCCGGGATTCAGAGATTTATTATCAGCATTCGGAGCTCGGTTATAATTATCGGATGAGTAATATCCTGGCGGCAATTGGCCGGGGGCAGCTGCGGGTGCTGGAAGAGCGGGTGGAGAGGAAGCGGGAAATTTTTGCAGCTTATCGTGAAGCTTTGGGCGATTTGCCGGGCATTGAATTTATGCCGGAGCCGGAATACGGGCTGGAGGCCGGAGGCGGTAGGGCTGGACGGAGTGTGGAGGGAGAAAGTTGGGCGACGCGGTGGTTGACGTGTTTGACGATTGATCCCGAGATTGCCGGGGTTGATCGGGATACGGTGATGCGGGAGTTGGAAAAGCACAATATAGAATCCCGCCCAACCTGGAAGCCAATGCACTTACAACCGTTGTATGAGGGGTGCGAGGTTGTCGGAGGAAAGGTCGCAGAAAAACTTTTCAACAAAGGTCTTTGCCTACCATCAGGAACCGGAATGGCGAATGGAGATTTGGAGCGGGTGATTAAAGTTGTACGAGGGTGTTGGTAAAAAAAGGGGGCATGAGAAAAGGGAAAAGGTTTAGGAGACGTTGTTCCTTTTTTCTACAGTTTGTATTAACCGTTTGCGAAAACAGCCTAAATATGCTTTTTTTTGAAAATATTTAATACAGGAGTAGATATGTTGGCTGACGTACTACTAAAATTAGCGAGCAATGGAAAAACTTGCTTTAGCTTTGGCGAAATACTCGCTACTACCGATTCTTCTGTCGTGGCTCTAAAGTCTGCATTGCGGCGGTTGGCTAACAAAGGCGATATTGCAATGCCTTATCGCGGGTTTTATGTGATTATACCACCTGCCTTTCGTGCTATAGGTTGCCTGCCGGCTGAACAGTTTATCCCCGAATTGATGAGCTATTTAGGGCACAATTATTATGCCGGGTTGTTAAGTGCGGCGGAATATTATGGTGCCACTCACCACCATCCTCAGACCTTTCAAGTTGTGGTAAACTCTCCTCGTAGAGCCATCAAATGTGGTCGGGTAAGGGCTGATTTCATAGTTAGAAAAAGAGCTGAAGTTGTTCCCGTTCAAGAAAGGAATACACCCTCAGGAATTCTCAAATTGTCGACCCCTGAGGCTACAGCCTTTGACTTGGTCGGTTATGCTAAAATTTGTGGGGGTCTGGATAATGTGGCTACGGTGCTGACGGGACTGGCGGGTAAATTGAACCCCGTGAAGTTGATGCAGGTCGCTGATATATCACCCATCACATGGGCGCAGAGACTTGGTTATATTTTGGATCTGATAAATGAGTCGAATGTTGGACAACCTCTGGCTGAATATATTGAGAAGAGAAGCCCGGTTAGGAGTCCACTTTTAACCTCAGCACCAATTAGGGGGGCAAAAATGAACCGTCGTTGGCGGATCTTTGTAAATGCTGAATTGGAGCCTGAATTTTGATCTCGCAGGCATATATTACCGAATGGCAACAACATGCACCCTGGCCGCAACGTTTTCAGATCGAACAAGATCTTGTGATTTGTCGAGCCTTAGTATAAATTTTTGATAATCCACTTCTTTCTGATACGCTTGCCTTTCGTGGCGGGACAGCACTTTTTAAACTTCATATGCCGGCTGTGAGGTATTCTGAAGATGTCGATTTAGTACAGGTTAAAGCCGGGGCAATAGGGCCGCTCATGGATGAGATTAGAGCTGTCCTGAATCCTTGGCTTGGCTCCCCAAAATACAAACCTAGACGTAATGCTGTGTCAGCAGTGATTTCTCTTTTGCCATGTATAATTTGGCTGACTCTATTCGCAGGCACATTAATATCTTTAGCTAGTTGATTTTGAGAAATTTCCATTGGTTTGTGGAACTACCGTTTAACCCTGTCCCCGTCATAATGGATATATAATCTTGCCATGATTAAGAATATGTTTCCGCAGGGCAGGATTATCGATGGACTCAAAATGAACAACATCAAAAAAATATGGCAATACTGTTTCTTCCTCAAGATAATAATGGATTGCAGCGACAATTTGCGGTGTCACCTTTTCCCCGACAACAGCCAGATCAACATCCGACCCGGCCTTGGCATTCCCCAGTGCCCTGGAGCCGAACACCAGAAGCCGATTTATCTCCGGATAGGATGAAACAATATCGACGAGTTGCCGAATGACATCAGCAGGTAGGTCAATTGTTGGCGCCACCATCAGTTGCCCCTTGCAGGCGGCTCATCAATGCCGCAAGTTTTGAAAAATAGACATCCTTGATGAGTCGGTATGCTTCCCGGGCCGCTTTCTCATCATAAGTATGGGCCAGTAGATTCCGTTTGCCGAGCATATCCAGCCAGACATCCCCATGCGTAATGATTTCGTAATGAAATGATTGTTTGATAACTTCGCGCGGGAAATTACACGCCACACCTTGAGACTCCAGATAGTCTTTTAAGGTTTTCCAGGACAGCTCAAAAGTAAACTCAAAACTCTGGATAATCCCTTGCTGTTCAATATCGCTTGGAGCCTCAATTGCCAATCCCCGCTGCAACTGGGCGAACGCTTTCTTTAAATTATAAAAGCGTTGCTGCCAGCGTATACTTTTCAGTTTATCCATAAAAAATTATTCCTCAACCGGACTTTGGACTCAAGGTCAAGTTAAGAGGTCAGATCTCAAAACTTGACATGAATTCATATGTAAGAGTTGAGACCTGACCCCTATTTTAAATGCGGCGGCTGCTGAGATGAGCTCGGATCAACTGGAAGTTGGTGTAACTGTTATCTGATCCCGGATCTTATCAAAAGTCACTTTTCCGATACCCTTAACTTTCATAAGTTCATCTACAGTGTTGAATGGGTGTTGGTCACGATAATCAATAATGCGCTGCGCTAAAACCTCGCCAACACCTGTCAACTTAACTAACTCCGCCTTGGTTGCAGTATTCAAATTGGTTTTGTCGGCGGCGATAACCGGCTGTACAATGACGGCAAATGAGAAAATAAGGAGAAATAAGATTGCTAATCGTTTTAACTGTCTTTTTTTGATCATGTTTTTTCCTCCTGATAAAATTATAAAATTTTTTTGCTTGTTAACACCTGCAAACTGTCCCGCATCAAACATGACATTTGTAGCATAGGTTAAATACTATTGGAAAGATAAATCTAAAAGAGGTTAAGAGTTGTAGTTCTAGTTTCGGTAGTTTCGGGGACAGTATATCTATCATTGATTGCCATCGAGAATGCTATTGGCTTTGCTTCGCCCTGCTTCGCGTGGGGACAGGCTGCCGGATCTCCTTGATTAGGCGTTGCGGCTTGTCTCTGCAACGTTATTGGTTTGTGGAACTACCGTTAGACCCTGTCCCCGCATAGATATTGTTGTGTCAAGTTTTGAGACCCCTAAATCACTTTTCAATACAAAAAACCGAACAGATGTAACGGGATCTCGTGTTTACTGCCGTAAAGAATGTCATCCTTTACCAGGTATGCCGTCTCCGACCGGTTTTTTATCTGTTTTTTACTTTTACTTTTTCCTCCGACTTCAAAGATGATATCGTTGACAACAAAATCTCGTACCGAATACTGCTTGCCGGTGGCGATGATGAAATCCGCCGGCTCTATTCGCAAAGCAAGTCCACTAAGTTCAGGAATTTTCACGAATTAAAGCCTTGGGTGGCTTTGGACGTTGTCTGGTGATGACGCCGTGCAAAAAGGGTAAAACAGATCAAGCAAGACCGAAAATACATCTATGAAACAGGGAAATCAAGTACTCTTTTTATAAGAAAGTATAAATTATCTTAGGGTAAAGCGAACTTTACTCAAACTTTAGCTGCTTGATTGGTTTGAGGATGTGGCCGGCCTTAGTCTGCGGCTCTAGATTCTTCTGTTAAACACAAGATAAACCTTTTGTCTTTACAAGAGTTTATGCTATATTTATGGCTATTTTGACGGGCTTAGAGATTTTATATGAGACAGCAGTGGCATATTTCCGATTTCCTCGATCTTGAATACTTCTTTATCCAGGATCGAAAATTGGCTGAAGAAAAAGGTGAGGGGATTCTGCGGGATCGGGATCGGAGCCTTTACCTGAAGGAGATTGAGCCTGATGTGGCGGGAGTCGATCACGATCGGGAGTGGTTGATCCATCGTTGGTTGCAGGTGCGGCGGCAGCGAGAGAGTCAGATAAGCTCAGCGGCTCTGCTGCCGGGGTCGGTGTGGTCCCGGATGAGTTGCTACGGGCCGCTCGTTGTTTTTCTGCTCATGGTAATATCCGGCGCCGGACTGGTCTATTCAGCTCTGAGTTACTCGGGAAAGGAGCCGGTTAATGTCTCGCTCTTTTTTCTTTTGGTCGTCATTTTTCAGATTCTGCTTCTCCTCTCCTTTCTCCTGGTTTGGATCTTGCGCCGGGTGCGAGGTCGGGCCTCGCGCTCATTTTATAGCCTCTCTTTGGTCAACAAAGGTCTCGCCTTCTTTTTTAAGCCCTGGAAGTACGGCCTGGATAGTGGTCAAAGAGCCCATTTTGCTGCAACTCTGGCAGCCGTGCGAGCTCGAAGCAAAGGTTATGGTTCACTTCTGTTCTGGCCCCCGTTTTTACTTTTACAGATATCCGGAGTGGCCTTTAATCTGGGGGCATTAGGGGCTATTCTGGTCAAGGTGGCAATTACAGATCTTGCCTTTGGTTGGCAGTCCACGATTCAGATCTCTTCGCAGTTTGTCGCCACTTTTGTGCAGGTGGTGGCGCTGCCCTGGTCCTGGTTGTTGGGGCCCTCAACTTATCCCGATCTGGCCCAGATCGAGGGCAGCCGTATGATCCTCAAAGAGGGGATGTATCACCTGGCAAGTTCTGATTTGGCTTCCTGGTGGCCCTTTCTCTTTCTGGCAATATTTTGCTACTGTCTTCTCCCGCGAATTTTGTTGCTGGGGGTGGGTTTTGTTGGTTGTAAACGCGCTCTGTCCAGAGTCTCCTTTCAGCGAACAGACTATAATCAGTTGCTGCACCGCCTGCAGACACCTCGCCTTGAGACCGGAAGTCGTAATCGGGAACCAGCCTCATCCTTGGTGACAGCTGCTTTAAGGCCAGAGAAAAATGGCGTAGCGGCGGAGGGATTGACAGGCGATATCCAGGGGCCTGCGATAAACGGAAATTTGCTGGCCCTGATTCCCGATGAACTTTTTCCTGATTGCGATTCTCAAGAGCTTAATTTACTCTGCCGCCAGGCTTTTGGTTACGGAGTCCAGGAGCGGCTTCGCATAAACGATGAAGAGGGTGATTATGAGCAGATTTTTGCGAATTTGAAGAGCCGCCCTGAACATTGTCCGCCCTTGTTCATCCTGCAAGAAGCATGGCAGCCGCCGATTCAGGAAATGCTGATATTTGTTCGGGAACTTAGAAATATTTGTGATCAAGAGACCCCTATTATTATCGCTCTAGTAGGTAAGCCCGGGCCGGAAACAATTTTCACCGGGGTTACCGAAACTGATTTACTGATCTGGCGGGAGAAGATTGCAACCTTGGGTGATCTCTGTCTGCAGGTGAGTCCTTTGGTGGTTAAATAATGAATTCGATAATTCCAGAATTTGCCGTGGTTGGTCACCCTAACGAGGGCAAGTCATCGGTTCTGTCCACTCTGGCCGAAGACGATTCCGTACGCATCAGTCCGCTGCCGGGTGAGACCCGGGAGTGCCAGACTTTTCCGGTTTTCATTGACGGTCGGGAAGTCGTGCGTTTCACCGATACTCCGGGGTTTCAGAATCCGCGTAAAACGTTGCAGTGGATAGAAAAATATGAGGGCTCCCACGAAACCCTGGTGCGAGATTTTATCGACGCTCATAAAGACAACTCTGATTTCCAGGATGATTGCCGGCTGTTTGAGCCCCTGTTGCGGGGGGCGGTAATTATTTTTGTGGTTGATGGCTCCAGACCTTTGCGTAACATCGACAAGGCCGAGATGGAGATCTTGAGGCTTACCGGCTGCCCGCGTATGGCGATTATTAATTGTAAGTCTGAAGATACGGCCTGGCTGGCCGAGTGGCAAGCCGAATTCAGAAAGCATTTTAATTCGATCCGGATATTTAATTCCTGTCAGGCAAGCTATAAAGAGCGGATTGAACTCTTAAAGAGTCTTGGGGCTATCGATCAGGAGCTGCAGCCTATACTGAGCCAAGTGGTTGCCGCTTTTGAAGAGGACTGGCAG
Organism: bacterium; assembly: GCA_029932385.1. GTDB lineage: Bacteria > Desulfobacterota > Anaeroferrophillalia > Anaeroferrophillales > Tharpellaceae > Tharpella. Next base: position 7,102 of record JAOZQE010000013.1, read on the forward strand.
GAACGTAACCGGCAGGCGGTTGAGCTGTTGCTTGACCTTTTTGAAGATGGTTTGGATTACAGCCGCTCCGTAACGGTCAAGCCGGGGGCTGACGAAGAGGCTCTCAAGGAGAGATTGCATCGGGATTTTGTTGAGTTTCTGCGCCGGCGGGAAAAAAAGTGCCATGAACAAATTCAAGCTTTGTACAAACACAACATCTTTAATTGTGAACTGCCGTCTCAGTCGATACTCCAGGAAGATCTGTTCTCCGAGAAAACCTGGGAGTTTCTGGGTCTCAGTTCATCCCAGCTTATTGTTGCCGGGGCCTTGAGCGGGGCCGCTCTCGGAGCTATAACGGATGTGGCCGCAGCCGGTCTTTCTTTTGGCATCTTTTCTTCTCTGGGAGCCCTGCTCGGGGCTGCCGGTGTGGCGCTCAAAGGCCAGGAGTTTCTCTCCGGGTCCAGGTTTTTAGGGGTGACTCTTGACCATCACCATTTACAAATGGGCCCGGTGAAGACGATTCAGCTTTTATTTGTTCTGCTTGATCGCCAGTTGCTTTTTTACAGTCATATCATTAACTGGGCCCACGGTCGCAGAGATTATGATATGCAGGCGGCAGAAGGTGAAAATCAGTTATTCAAAGTCGGCTATACCAAGGATTGGGATAGGCGGAAAGTTGGAATCTGTGAGCACTTTTTCAAGGCCCTGCAAAACCATGAAAAATCCGAAGATCAAGATTTTCGCAGCCCCATGGCCGAGTTACTGCGCAAAACTTTGCATGAAATATCATCTGGATCGGTTCAGCCTTTCACTTCGGTTTTGCCATCAGACAGGTGAGCTTGTCTTCCATTAACTTTACGTTTGAGCCAGAGCAGGATGCCGCTCAGGATTATGAGGCTGAAGATAAGGCCGCCGGCAGGAGTGATAAACCAGTAGAAAGGGCCGATATATTGTTCAAAAATTCGGCCGTTGTGGAGTTCAAACAGGGCGTGCCAGAGTGATATCCGGCCCTGTTCCCGCAGGCGGTTGGGCATCGCCGGCACGAGTTTAACGCGTTGCCGCAAGGGTTTGAGCCCGCTCTCATAATCGATTGCCAGAATCGGTTCGCCTTGGTAGATGGCGACCCCTGTGGCCATAATTGGTCGTCCCCAGTCGGGAGTGTTGCCCTGGGCTTTGGCTTTTAACTGCATTACTATCTGGTCGGTGGTATCCCAGAGATAGAGGCCGCTGAAAGAGCCGATGAGGAGTTTGTCCTGACCTAAACTCTCAAAAACCAGGGCCCCCATGCCGTGAATCGGCAGTGTGTCGGGGAGGCGGAGAAAATTTCTCTTACCATCCAGCGGCCCGCTGAAAAGGCCTTGCTTGGTGGCGATTATCAGTCGCTTTCTGCTTTTCAGATAAGCCGCCCGCTGAATTTTTTCGGCCCAGGGATTGGCGGAGATTGCTTGCGGCATCAAGCTGGTGGGGACCTGCAGCCGGGCAATAGTGAGTAGCAGCGGCGGATGTGCAAAGGCGCCCGAGAGTGTAGTTACGGCAATAAAAAGAGCCCCGAAAATTCCAAGTCTCAAGTGCCAGCGGAAGTTGAAGGCGAATATCCTGCCGCTCAGAATAGTTTTGCCGCGGCGTCTCTTTCTGCGGCTTACATACCAGATGAGCAAGCCGGACAGGCTTAAAAAAATGAGGAGCAAGCCGACACTGTCAACCAGGAGACGGCCCGGCAGGCCGAAAATTGAGCCATCATGAACCTTGCGCAGCCAGCGGAATAGTGGTGTCCGGGTAGATGAACCGGTAGCGCGGGGCAGAGCCAGGGCAGTGAAAACCGGAGCTTCGCCGTTAAATTCGGCTTTGAAGGCCGCGCTGTCGGTGAAGGCCAGAATCTGCTGCTCGACCTGCAGCAGGTCAATAATCGGTGTAGTTTTCAGAATCGGATGCGCAATTTTATGCCATTGCTCACCTTTCAGATAAAACAAGCCCGACCGGGTACCGGCAAAAAGGGTTTCCCGGCCATCGTGGTCGGCTAAAAGCAGGCAGAAGGTATCTTTTTCATAGGCTGCGGCCGGAAATCCTGCGGTCAGAGGGGCAAAGCTCTTCCCTTGGTCGAGGCTCTGCCAGACGCCCTCTTTGCCGCCGACATAGAGAATATTGTCGTGGTAGCGGGAAAAGACGGAATCCCGCCAGCTCATCCGGTTCCAGTTCTGATACTGGTAGTTTACCGGCATAACCTGATTGGAGAAAGAAAATTTCTCAAGTAGCCGGGGATGGTTCAGGGCGATACCGCTTAATGCCATCCAGAGACAAAAGATAAGGGCGATAAGACTTAAATATTTGTGCAGCCATTTCAGGAAACGGAAAGTTTTCGATTTTGACATAGTCTGTTTTGCCCTGTGTAAAGAATGGTTGTCTGGTGTGCCGTAAATTTGCTGCACGAATACCGTAGAGCACGGTTCGCTGTCAAGTCTATAGTTTTTTATACGAACGACTTCCGCTTTACATTCGCTGTTGGTTTGTGGTATTGCCCGCAACCACTAAATATAGCAGATTGACAAGAGAAAATTATAGACTTAAATTAAGGAGATTGAAACATGGCAAAGGCAAGCGCAAGACATATTCTGGTTGAGAGTGAAGAAGGTTGTCTGGAGTTGAAAAAACAGATCGAAGGCGGGGAAGATTTTGCTACGGTGGCAGCGGCCAACTCAAAATGCCCCTCAGGTCAGCAGGGCGGGGCTTTAGGGGAATTTTCTCCCGGCCAGATGGTGCCTGAGTTTGATACGGTGGTTTTTAATGCTGAGGTCGGCAAGGTACACGGCCCGGTTAAAACCGATTTTGGTTATCATCTGATCGAGATTACCAACCGGACAGAATAGGCTTTTTGAAAAGCCTGCAGATGACGATTTTTTTACGGGGTGGCTTTTTGCCACCCTTTTTTTGCTTTACATTTAGCCAGATAGCATTAGTATAGAAAAATGGATGAATGCCGATTCACTTTGCACCAAATTGAAGGATACATAGCGACCCTCTATCTGCTGGAGTACCGGGATAAGGTTTTGTTGCTGGATGGTGGGGCCCGTCAGGATGCAGCCCGGATCAAAAATTTTTTTGAGCAGGTTCTGCATCGTCCACTGTCGGACTTAAAACTGATGCTGGTTTCGCATATGCATCCCGACCATGCCGGCGGGGCACCCTTTTTGCGCCGGCATGCGGCAATCCCGATCGCGGCCCATTATGATATTGACCGCTGGTATCGAGGTGCCAGTGGCGCAGTTCAGCATATTGTTGACACCGTTTTAGGACACTACTCCGCGCGGCAACAGTTCGGAAAACTTGAGCGGGCCTGGTATCCGCGGCGGCTTAAACCCGATTTCCTGCTCCATGATCAGGATCGGCTGCCGCTTTTTTCTGACTGGACAGCCTATCAGGCTCCAGGCCATACGCTTTACGATATGGTCTTCTATCACCCGCAGGAGAAACTGCTCTATGTCGGTGATTTGATTATCCGGGTCGGGGATAAGATTGTCCTCCCCTTTCCGACCCTTTTCCCGGAGTTGATGACGGCATCCCTGTGCCACATGGCGGAATTGCCGGTACGGAAATTACTGCTGGCACATGGCGGTATCATTGAGGTTGATGCTTCCAGCTCATTTTTTACTGATCTCCTGCCGCAGGTTGGCCGGTGTAATTATCGAAGTTTCAGAATGATTGAGCCGCTCTGTTCTCTGGCCCCTGATGTCAGGAGTTATCGCAAGTCCAGGAGTAATCAGGATTAAAATTGTTGTCTTTATGGCCAGGTTGTGTTATGGGTAGATTTAAAGTGTGATATTATTTGAATGTAACAATTATGCAGGAGGTTTTTTTAGATGATTAACAAAAAAGTTGAGACAACCCTGAATGAACAGGTTAATGCCGAGATCTATTCATCCTATCTTTATCTGTCGATGTCATCCTATTTTTCTTCAATTAATCTGGCCGGGTTTGCGCAGTGGATGAAAGCTCAGGCTTTAGAAGAGATGGTGCATGCCATGAAAATTTACGACTATATAAATGAACGTGGCGGCCGGGTGCTTTTAACTGCGATTGCGGCGCCACCGACTGAGTGGGAGAGTCCGGTCGTGGTTTTTACGGCTACCCTTGAACACGAGCAGAAGGTGACCGGCTTGATTAATAATCTGGTTGATGTGGCGATTGCCGAGAAAGATCATGCTACTAACATTTTTCTGCAGTGGTTTGTCTCCGAACAGGTGGAAGAAGAGGCTTCGGTTGATGAAGTTCTACAGAAGTTGAAGATGGTCGGTGATCAGGGCCATGGTCTTTTTATGATGGATCGCGAACTGGGTGCCAGAACCTCAGCCTTGCCGGGAATGGCGGCATCTGAATAATTATCTGCATTAAGTTTGTGCGGGGCTTAAGTCAAGACTCCCAAAAGGAAATTTTTTGATGGCAAATCGTTTAGAGCATGAAAGCAGTGCCTATCTGCGCCAGCATGCGCAACAGCCGGTTGACTGGTACCCCTGGGGTGAAGAGGCCTTAGCTAAAGCCCGAAGTGAAGATAAGCCGATTTTTCTCTCTATCGGTTACTCCGCTTGTCACTGGTGTCATGTTATGGCGCATGAGACCTTTGACGATGCTGAAGTCGCCGGACTCTTAAGTGAGAATTTTGTCGCGGTCAAGGTTGATCGTGAGGAACGTCCCGACCTTGATCAGACCTATATGCTGAGTTGTCAGTTTCTTACCGGGAGCGGGGGCTGGCCGCTGTCAGTTTTTATTACGCCTGAAGGGCTGCCATTTTTCGCCGGTACCTATTTCCCTAAGCGGAGTAGCGATAAACTTAAAATACCGGGTTTTATCGAGATCCTGCATTATCTCTCGGAGCACTGGCGGACCGGGCGCACAGCCCTGGTTGCGAATGGTGAAAAAGTAGCCGATTTGCTGCGTTCACAGCTTCAGATACCGGCTGTCGATGAGGTCTTGAGTGTTGATCTTTTAGGGGCTGCGGCCGAACACTTAAATGAAAATTTTGATTCGGAAAATGGTGGTTTTGGTGGTGCCCCCAAATTTCCAACTCCGCATCAGCTGCTTTTTCTGCTCCGCTGGCACCAACGCAGCGGTTCTGAAATTGCGTTGTCAATGGTGGAAAAGACCTTGGATAAGATGGCCGCCGGTGGTATTTTCGATCATCTGGGCGGTGGTTTTCACCGTTACGCGGTTGATGGTAAATGGTTGATCCCCCATTTTGAAAAAATGCTCTATGATCAGGCGCTGCTGGCTCTGGTCTACACGGAAGCCTTTAATATTAGTGGAAAAAAACTCTACAGAGAAGTTGCAGCCGCAATATTTGCTTATGTCGAGCGTGATCTTAAAGATGAAAAAGGTCTCTTTTACGCGGCCCAGGATGCCGATAGTGACGGGGTCGAAGGGGCTTTTTACGTCTGGACCAAAGACCAGATTAAATCTGAACTTGGTGAATTTGCCGGTGAACTCTTTTGTCGGCATTATGGAGTTGATGAAGCGGGTAACTTCCCGGAGATTGAATCCAGCAGTGTCTTGCATCTGCCTGACGATGTTGAGGGCCAGGATTCAGCCGACCTGGTTGATCGTCTGGCTGCCGATGGCGAAAAACTTTTTAGCGCTCGTTTACGGCGGCCGGCGCCATTTATCGATGAGAAAATCATTACCGCCTGGAATGGGTTGATGATTGTCGCGCTGGCCCGGGCGGCGACGGTTTTTGCCAACCCCGCTTATTTGCAGACGGCGGAGACGGCAGCTTTTGCTCTGCAGGCAGCTGCCGGGCAGGATGAGGGTCGTTTGCAGCGTCTGCCCGGGCAATCTAATTCGGCCCCGGCTTTTCTTGATGACTATGCTTATCTGATCTGGGGGCTTATTGAAATTGATAATGCCGGCGGAGATCCCTGCTTTCGGAAATGGGCCGCTAAACTTACGGTTTCGGTTAATAAGCTTTTCTGGGATGATCAGGGGGAGCGTTTTTTCTACAGCGGCAGTGATGCTGAAGTGCTGATTGCCCGCAATCTGGAACTTCATGACGGGGTTCTGCCCGGCAGTAACTCAGTCATGATCGCCAACCTTCTGCAGTTGGCCACCAAAGAGAGTAATCCGGAGTTTATGGCGCAGGCCGAAAAGGTTTTGGGCCGCTGTGCCGGCTATGCCGCTAAGACCCCGCTCCTCTATCTGCACTACTTGACCGTTCTGAGTGATTATCTGCCGTGATGGCAGTGTACTTCTATAAGGGTACCTTGAAAAGTTGCCTTTTTGTCCGATTACTGTATCAGGTTTAAATTTTAATTTTTCAAGAAACTTCTGAAAAATTGGGTGCCGTTTCGTGAATGCAATTCTTGCCGTAAGTATTCTGGTAACCGCTGGTCTGCTGGGTGGCAGTCTGGCCCGGCGTTTGCGGCTGCCGTCGGTTACCGGCAATATCATTGCCGGGATTATCATCGGGCCCCACCTGACCCATCTCTTAAATCACGAAATTGTCTATCACACCCTGAAACCAATTTCTGAGATCGCTTTAAGTCTGATTGCGGTCTCAATCGCCTCCCATCTTAAATTTCGTCAGATCGCCGAGCAGGCTCTAAGTCTGCTGACGATCGCTCTATCGCAGGCCCTGCTGGCCATGGTTGCGGTTTTCTTTTTTTGCAACTTCTGGCTTGACAACTGGATAATCTCTTTGCTGCTGGCGACCATCGCCGCCTCAACCGCTCCGGCGGCGACCCTTTCGGTTATCCGGGAAACTGAAGCTGACGGCCCGCTGGTTAAAAACCTGCTGTCGGTGGTGGCTTTAGATAATGTTCTGGCGATCGTTATATTTGTCCTGGTGTCAGTTTTTATCAGCGGCCATCTGGGCGGCCGGGTCGGGTTTGGAGATCAGATCTTAAGGGCCGGACAAGTTCTCGGTACGGCTCTGGCGGTCGGTGTCTGTGGCGGCTTTTTAATGATCATCCTGGCCCGTCAGCTCAAGGAAAAGGCGCATTTCGTCTCTCTGCTGCTGATGGTCATCTGTTTTACCACCGGAGTCTCCTTGTGGTTTGAGATATCGCCGCTGCTGCCTAATATGATTCTTGGTTTTGTGATTACCAACTTCTCCTCCTTTGATCGTCAGATTCTGACTTCGATAGAGGATTTGGAACCCTTTCTTTATGTCTGCTTTTTTACCCTGGCCGGAACCCATCTCGATCTGCGCCTGCTGCCATCCTTAGGGACTGTCGGTAGCATCTATATTCTTGCTCGTTACGGGGGTAAATTCTGCGGAGCCGGGATCAGTGCCTGGCTCACCCGGGCTCCGAAACCGGTACCCCGACTGCTTGGCTTCTGTCTGGTTCCGCAGGCCGGGGTTGCAATCGGTCTGGTAGTCGCGATTCAGGAAAATCCTCATTTAGCCCCTTATGAGGCCACCGTAACTGCGATTATTCTGGCTTCTATTGTCATAAGTGAACTGATCGGCCCGGTGCTGCTGAAAGAGGTTCTTAAGCGAGCCGGGGAGGTCGGCAAGGCTGGGCATCTACTCTTCGGAATTGTCGGTCGGGATGCAGTGGCGCTTGATTTCAAGGCGGTCGACAAATGGGAACTGCTTAAAGAGATGGTCGATTTTGCGGCCGTAACCTATACTCTTCCACCAGAATCGCGTGAATCCCTGCTCTACTCTGTGATCGAGCGGGAACGCTCTTTAAGCACCGGTCTGGGCAAGGGGGTGGCCATTCCCCACGGAGTTCTGGATAAGGGTCTGGTTGCTGAAGATCAATGTATTATGGGGGTTATGGCGGTGATCAGGGAGGGGGTTGATTTCAACTCTCTGGATGGTGAGAAGGCCCGAGTGGTTATTCTGATGATTATTCCGGAGCACTGTTTCGAGTATCATTTGCAAACTTTAGCCGCAATCTCCAAGGTTTTCAGCCGTAAGGAGATGACGGATCGGGTGGTTGCCGCCGCGACCGCCAATGATATCTACCATCTGATTTTTGCCGAAGAGCATGGCGAACTGGTTATTTAGGTCTTTAGCATTTCGATAATTTCATCACCTTTAAGGGCCACGTGATACATGGTGGTCAGGGCGACATCCAGAGCATCTTCATCAATGTCAAAAAGTGAACTGTGGAGCGGATGGATGATTCCCTGTTTTTGGTTGCCGCAGCCGAAAAAGAGGTAGCAGCCGGGAATCTGCTGTGCAAAACGGGCAAAATCTTCACCTCCGAGAAGCGGCGGGCTGTTGTCTTCAAAATGGGTTATCAATTGATTGTCAGATAGAATATCAACCATCAGTTCGCAAAGACGGGGATCATTTTTTAAGGCCGGCGCAACTTCACCGATTGTAATTTCGGCTTCAGCCCCGAAGGCTTGCGGCAGTTCAGTAACAATTCGTTGCAGGGCGTCGTGCAGCCGCTGATGCTGTTCCTGGGAGAGCGAACGGATAGTCCCGGTCATGACGACCTGGCTGGCAATAATGTTGGAGACGGTGCCGCCGTTGATGGTGCCGATCGAAATCAGAGCCGGGTCAATGGGGTTAAGATTCTTGCAGATCAAATGGTTGAAGGCTAAAATCAGCTGCGCTGCAACTTGAATCGCGTCGATTGATTTCTCCGGCATACAGGCGTGGGCGGAGCGCCCTTTGATCGTAATCGTGAAATGTTCCGTTGCCGCCATAAAGGCCTGTCGGTGGAGCCGGGCTGAACCGGCCTCCATTTCCGGAAAGAAGTGAAAACCAAAAATGGCCGCCGGCGGGCTACTGAAAAGACCCTCCTGGAGCATCGCCGCCGCTCCCTGACCGTTCTCTTCAGCCGGCTGAAAAATGAATTTGACCGGGGTCTGCAGAGCCTGCGGATTTTCCTTAAGGGCCGCAGCCAGTCCGAGCAGGGTGGCGGCATGCGCATCGTGGGCGCAGGCGTGCATGACTCCGGGATTGTTTGAGGCATAGCTGGTAGTTTTATGGTCGTCCAGTGGCAGGGCATCGAAATCGGCCCGGAAAGCGATCTCCTTTTTCCGGTTGTCGGAGTTGTCACCGAGGCTGGCGACAATGCCGTGGCCGCCCAAATTTGACTGGTGTTCAATGCCGTATTCAGTTAGTATCCGGCTGATGAAGCGGGCACTTTCAATCTCACGTCCCGAAAGTTCCGGGTGGTGGTGAAGATGGCGGCGCCATTTTCGGATAAGCGGGGAAAATTTACGGCAGCAGGATTCGATGTTGTTCATGTAGAGAATCTCCGAATTTGGAACTGAAATAGTAACTTGCGGGCTTTAGTCCGCGTTAGTCTATAGGGTACCCTTTAATTTTTACATAGTAGTCGAGTTTGTTCGGGTGGTCAAGAACGTAAGCTATGGGTAGACGCCGGGAAAATAGAGATTCTAAGCGCAGTGATCGTAAGCGGGTCGCAAGCGAGCGTCTGCAGGCGACGTTTGATCTTCTGAATACCAACCATAACGATACCTTCGATCGTCGCCGCTCCCGGCACAGGGGCAATGGTGAGCCAGCTCCGAAGCAGTTGAGTGTCAAGCAGGACCGGGATATTTTCTGCGAGTGTGTGCGCCGTGACTATGCTTATCTCAAGGCGCAGAAATTTGCCGTTGAACCGGAGTTTTCGGCCCGGGTTCTGCCGCAATCCGTACTCGGTCGGGCCCAGAACGGGCATGGTTGGTTCGCGGCCCCGGACGGGCAGCCGCTGCTTTTCGGCGATGCCACTTTTGACAGGGTCTGCTCGGTCCTCGAAGAACTTGATCCGCAACTTGGTCATCTATTGATAAGAGGCTGGCGCAATCATCAGATCGGGCGTCTGGTAAATCATATTGAAAAACATTTCAGTGATCCTTTTATTGCTTTAGAGGATGAGTCCGGCCCGCTTTTCGGGATCGATTTTTTTCGGGGCCGGCAAGTTGAGACTGAGCAGTTTGTCAAGGGCCTTGTCCTGGCCGGGCAGATGGATGACCCCGACTGCCGTCAGCGTTCACTGGCATTGCTGCCTTTTGCTTTTAACGATTATGAGCTTGAATTAGGTTACGGCGGGCAGGAAATCGTGGCTGCGGCCCAGCTCGAGAAACTTGGTTTAGGCGATACCGGAGCCCGTGCTTTCAGCCCGGCTGAACGGCGGACGCTGGTTGAACTCGGGGTGATTTTTACGGAGCCGAAAACTTACACTTATCCGGAGTTTGATCAAGCCTATTTTCGTCGTTCACTCGGCGAGGGGGTTTGTGATGATCTGGCCCTGCTCTATATTGGCAGAAGTTACGGTTTTGATGCTATGTTAGGTGCCTTTCTGAGTGACGCGGTTGATACTTACGATAAATTTCTCTTGCAATGCCGGTCTGGAGGGATGGATGGTTATCTGGTTAATAAACTATTTTCACTGGCCTGGCAGAGATACGGAGCCCCGCCGGTAAATGAGGATGAGACTTCGCGTTTGATAAATTTTGCCGCCAAACGAAATCATCCAGTTACCAGGTTAAGTTCTTCGCATCGTCGTCTGGTTCAATATGAGCGCGGCAGTGACTTGCCGACCCTGCTGCAACACTGGAATTTTCTTGAAGGCGTACCTTTGCCCAGGATCTGTTTCGGTTTCAGCCGGGAGCCTGCGGAAAAATTTTACCGAACCGCTTTTTTACGTTTCCAAGCGGCGAAACTGGCCGTTCCGGAACCGATTTTTAACTGAAAACTTTAATTTTTTTCCGGTTGAAACCGGAAATGGAGAAACATGCCGATTTATGAATTTGAAGGCCGTCGGCCGACCATTGCCAAGAGTGCTTATGTGGCCGAAACTGCGATTATCATCGGAGATGTGCGTTTGGCCGCAGATGTCTATATCGGTCACGGAGCTATCTTGCGGGGTGATTATGGTACGATTGATATCGGCAGCCAGAGTGCGGTTGAAGAGGGGGCGATTCTGCATATCAATCCCGGCGCAGTCTGTCAGATCGGGCATCGGGTTACAGTTGGTCACGGGGCTAAACTTCACTGTCTTGAGGTAGCTGATTCAGCCGTTGTCGGGATCGGTGCGATTTTGTCTTTTAATGTGAAGATCGGAGAGTGGAGTATCGTTGCTGAAGGAGCCGTAGTTCCCAACGGTAAAATTATTCCGCCCGGGATTATTGTGGCCGGGAACCCGGCTCGTGAAATCAGTAAAGTTGGAGCCCGGCACCGTGAGTTCTGGAATTACGGCAAGGATATCTATGTTGATCTTGCAGCTCGCTACCCGGATGGTTGTAAACGTATAGGTTGACAACTTCTTTGTTGTCAGTGATAATATTTTCTTGCCAAAAAGAGGGTTATCCGTTTATAAAGTCCTGGTAGTGAATGATCAATGAATGCTTAATTTTATGGTGGTTAAACTATGGTTGTAACCTGCCCGCGTTGTTTGACGAAGTTTAATTTTACGGATGAGAGCCTAGCTTTCGGTGCGGAAATTAATTTTCGTTGTTGTCGTTGCCAAGAGGAGTTTGTTGCTACCTTTCAGGACCGTGCGGTTACTCTGACTGACGTGATTGCCTCTCTGTCTGAAACCGGGCCGGATGAGCTGCCGCTACCCGAGGATGCTGACTCTCCTGCTGATGTCGCCGAGATCGATCTGGATGAAGAGTTTACTTCATTTTCAGAGAGTTCGGTCGAGACTTCTGATGCAGAATTAGAACTTAATGTCGATGATCTTTTTCCGGAGGACGATTCTGCGCTATCTGTGAACGATTCTGCCGGGGATACGATCGAAGCTACAGAAACAACGCTTTCTGCCGGCTCCGGTGAGTCTGAGACAGAAGGACTTACTTCAGATTCGGAGACAATCGATGTTGATGATGTAGAATCTCCTGCAAGATCACAGAAGAACTCGCCCCTGCTGTTTATCTGTGCCGTTTTAATACTGGGGCTGGTCTTTCTGGTAGGGTCCAGTTTATGGCAGCAGTTTTCACTTGATATGGAAAAATGTCTGCAGCTGGTTGAGGTCTCTAATCAGCACTTGCGTCTGGCATCTGATCGTGAGGTTGTTATCTTGAAAGGTAAGGTTGTCAATACCTCACCGAAGACGGTAACCGAGCTTAAAATTAAAGGAGTTCTGCTTGATAGTAACGGAAAAGCCGTGGCGGAGGTGGTAACTGGCGGCGGGGTCAGTTTCTCACTGGATGAGCTGGATCGGCTGGACGGCAGTAAGTTGGCGATGCTTGAAAAAATCGGCCTCGATCTGCCACCTGATGGTGGAGAACTGCCTTTTATGCTTGTCTTTTATGAGTATCCGGCTGATGCTGGTAAATGTTATGTCGAAATCTCCTCTTTCAAAGTGAAATAAACATCAGTTTTGTTTAATGTGAAAGGATTGGTATTGAAAAAAGAAAGTTTATCACTATTTTTGCTCGGCCAGGTTTATAGTGCGGATGGTCGAACCTTAAAATTGAATCAGGTTCTGAAAGTTCTGTTTATACTTTTCTCGGGATCTGCGATCCTGTTTTGCAGTGCTTGCAGTACGGCTTCGAAGCTACAGGAGCGCCAGGTTTCAATGACTTTAACGAAGTCGGCTCCAGCCATTTCCGGAGGGGTATCTTCGGAGTCTCTCTATTATTTCTCCGTCTACAACTGGCTGCGTTACCAGAATAACAGCCAGTCTCAGGAAGGAGCCCGTCACAGTCTGCAGAGGGCAGTTAAGGCCGACCCCGGTTCTCTCTATCTCCGTCTTGAGCTGGCGGAAGTATTGTTCAAACTGCACCAGGTCAACGAAGCGCAGATGCATGCGGAGACCGCATTGGAACTTGATCCCGGTAACCAGCGGGCCCGGCGTCTGCTGGCTGCAACCTATACTCTTACCGGTGATAAGGAGAGAGCGGTCAGACAGTATGAGGAACTGCTCACGGAAGATCCGGAGAACAGTGAGGCGCTCTTCTATCTTGTGGCACTTTATGTTGAAACGCTGGAGTATGAGAAAGCTTTGGATCTTTTGAAAGGCTATCGGCAAAAGTATCCGGATGATGTCTTAGCCCCCTATTATCAGGGGAAGATTTATGGCGAATTGAAACTCTATGGTGAAGCGGAGCGTTATTTTAAAGAGGCTCTGGAGATTGAACCGGAGATGGTTGATGCTTGGCTCAATCTCGGACTTATATATGAATTTACTGAGCGGCGGGAAGAGGCGGTTGCCGCCTATCGGAAGTTACTTGATATTGATGGCGGGGATCGGCAGGCTTTAGAGAGGCTTGGTCAGTTACTGGTTGGAGACGGCAACCTTGATGCTGCCCTCAAGATCTTTCAGCGTCTTAAAGAGCAGGGAGATGTTCCCGCGAGTATTAATGTCAAAATTGCTCTAATCTACTTTCAGCAGGGCAATTATCAGCAGGCGGCCGAGATCCTGAAAGAATTGCATATCGAGTTTCCAAAGAGATATCGCATAACTTTCTATCTTGCTTCCAGTCTTGAAGCGCTGGAACGTCAGGATGAGGCTTTGGAGCTTTTTCTCTCGATTCCTGAAACCGATGAGCTGTTTTATGATGCCCGGGTTCATGCCGCCTTTCTTTATGAGAGAAGGAAAGAGTTTACAGCCTGTGAGGCGATTTTAACTGATCTTATCGCGAGATATCCCGAAAAGGTGGGGCTTGCCCGGATGCTTGCCTCACTGCATCAGAAACAGAATGATGATCAGGGTGCGCTGGAAATTCTACAGCAGTCTCTGGCTCTGCATCCAGATGACTATAAGCTTCGTTTTGCTCTCGGAGTGGTTTATAATGACCTGGGTCAGATCGCAGAGAGCATCGCCGTGATGCAGGGGTTGTTAAAAGAGAATCCGGAAGATGCGGCGGTTCTAAATTTTATCGGCTATACCTATGTTGAACAAGGGGTTCAGCTTGATGATGCGGAGAAACTTTTACGGCGGGCGCTCGAGATTAAACCCGATAGCGGTTATATCCTTGATAGTATGGGCTGGCTCTTTTATATGCGCAAAGATTATGAAAAAGCACTCGAATATCTGCTTGCAGCCAGGGAAAAAGTGGGTGATGACCCAATTCTTTTCGAGCATCTGGGAGATATAAATCTGGCACTGGAAGACTATGACGAAGCCTTGAAAAATTATAATAGTTCACTGGAGCTCAAAGAGGATAAAAATATCCGAGAGAAAATGGAAAAACTGTTGCAAAAGGTCAAATGATGTGGTATGCGTTTGCGCTTAAATTGACTTAATATTAAAGCAAGTCAAAAATAATTGTGTAAATTTAACAATGGAGAGAAGAGAATGGCTGAAGTAACCTCCCCGATGGTGGGCAAAATTTTTAAGGTTGAAGTAAGTGTTGGTGATCAGGTAGCCGAAGGTGACGAGGTTGTAATCCTCGAAGCGATGAAGATGGAGATGCCGGTTGTGTCTCCGATTGATGGTGAAGTGAAAGAGATCAAAGTTGCTGTCGGTGATGCAGTTGAGTCAGATACTGTTATCGCAGTAATTGAGTAGAGATATTTTTAAGCGTGATTCTCGATAGTGGGGGTCACGCTTTTTTTCTACCATTGTACACGGTATACAATGTGCAATCAGGTTGACTGAATTAATTACTCTTTATGGAGGGGTTAAAAAATGGGGAAATTACAGATTACTGATACGGTGCTACGTGACGCGCATCAATCACTGCTGGCGACAAGAATGCGGACCAAAGATATGCTGCCGATTGCGGAAAAACTTGATCGCATCGGTTACTGGTCGCTAGAGGTCTGGGGTGGTGCAACCTTCGATACCTGTTTAAGGTTTTTGAAAGAAGATCCCTGGGAGCGTCTGCGGGCCCTGCGTAAAGCGATGCCCAATACCCGTTTGCAGATGCTTTTGCGGGGTCAGAATATCCTCGGTTACCGGCACTATGCGGATGATGTTTTAGAAAAATTTGTCGAGCGGGCCGCGGCTAACGGCATGGATGTTTTCCGGATTTTTGATGCCTTGAACGATCCGCGTAATATGAGAACCTCGATTGATGCGGTCAAAAAAGCCGGCAAGATTGCCGAGGTCGCTGTTAGCTATACGATCAGCCCGGTTCACGACAATGAGTATTTTGTCAATATGGCCAAAGAGGTTGCCGGGATGGGAGCTGATACGATCTGTATCAAGGATATGGCCGGCCTTCTGGCCCCTTATGATGCCTACGATCTGGTCAAAGCGATCAAAAGCAAGGTTGACATTCCGATTCACCTGCATTGTCACTGCACCAGCGGAATGGCGCCGATGACCTATCTGAAAGCCATTGAAGCAGGGGTCGATATTGTCGACTGCGCGATTTCGGCACTCGCGTCAGGAACATCACAACCGCCGACCGAGAGTCTGGTCGCTTCATTAAAAGGTACCGAGTATGATACCGGTCTCGATATTGAAGCGATGGCCGAAATCGCTGCCTACATTAAAGATATCCGCAAAAAATACCACGCCTATGAAAGTGGTTTTACCGGAGTTGATACCAACGTTCTTATCTATCAGGTCCCGGGCGGCATGATGTCTAATCTGGAAAGCCAGCTGCGGGATCAGGGGGCGATTGATAAATTAAAAGATGTGCTTGAAGAGATTCCCCGGGTGCGTAAAGATTTTGGTTATCCGCCCCTGGTAACTCCGAGCAGCCAGATTGTCGGAACTCAGGCGACTTTGAATGTGATTACCGGGCAGCGCTATATGATGATTCCCAATGAATCCAAGAATGTCCTGAAAGGAATGTACGGACGTTCAGTGGCCCCTTTTAATCCTGAGGTGCAGAAGAAGGCTTTGAAAAATGAGGAGCCGGTTACCTGCCGGCCGGCTGATCTGCTGCCGCCGGAGATGGATAAACTGACGGCGGAGCTTGGGGATAAAGCTAAAAGTGTTGAAGATGTACTCTCGTATGCACTCTTTCCCGATGTCGCGTTGCAGTTTTTTGCTGAGCGTGAAACCGGTGAATTTAAGCCCGAGGATAAGCTGCCCAAGGATTAGAGTTTTCCTGGCGCAGGTAATGTGTTAAGTATGAGGCCATATTTTCAGATATCTGAAGGTATGGCTTTTTTCATTTTTTAGATGAAATCATATATTTTCGGGAGTTCAGACTTATGTGGTTGGCGATAGATGGTTACAACGTGATTGCGGCTTTGACCGGAGAGGCTCTGGCCCGGCTCGATATTGAATATGAGCGCGAGGAATTTAATCAGTTGTTGGTGCGCTACCGGGGTTTGAGTAAAAACCGGATAACGGTTGTTTATGACGGTGGCCGGGCGCTGGGAAGTGAACCACGGAACTATTCAGAGAGCGGGGTTAAGATAACTTTTTCGACTTCCGGGCAAACGGCAGATCAGTTGTTGATTCGGATGGCGCACCAGTACGGCTCAGGTCTGACCGTGGTCAGCTCCGATCGGGAGGTGGCCCGGGAATCTGAAAAAAGCGGTGCCGTAGTTTTGGAATCAGGTGAGTTTGTCCAGCGTATGTTGTTGGCATTAGGTGGTGATGAGGCCGGCGATGATGAGATCCCGGATGCTAGATCACAACGTCATCTGACCAGGAAAAAGGGTAATCCCAATCGTCTCAGCAAAAAGGAGCGGCGCCGCAGCCAGCGGCTGCAATCGATGTGATTGCAGATTGATTTAGTGATTCGTTGAAGTTTTTTACAGAATGGAGAAGGTCAGAAAAGTTTGTTCTCCTCATTGAGACAGAGACGGAGAATGTTGTCTTTATGTTTGTAAATAACAAACCCTGACATGATCAGGGCGCTGTAGGTAATTTCCCAGCTGGAGCCGGTTTGACAGATAAAGAGCGGCATTACCGCCGCTGCAGCGATAGATCCAAGAGAGACAAAGCGGGATATCGCTGTAACCAGAGCAAAAAGCAGTGCTCCGAAAAGGGTTGCTGCCGGAGCCATGGCTAAGAAGATTCCCAAAGCAGTAGCTACCCCTTTTCCTCCCTTGAAATTCAAGAAGACCGGATAGAGATGGCCGGCAAAAACCGCCAGACCGGCCAGAGCCGTAACCCCATCTCCGGCACCGCAGAACCGGGCCAGCAGAATTGCTGAAAATCCTTTCAGGCAATCCCCGCCGAGGGTAATGAGACCGGCTTTCTTGCCGGCAGTACGGGCAATATTGGTGGCTCCGATATTGCCGCTGCCAAGACGGCGTGGATCGCCGCTTTTAAACCATTCCGTAACCAGAATCCCTACCGGTATGGATCCCATGAGATAAGCTGAAATTAAGATGAAAAGTGTCGTCATAATTTTTCTTTAATATAAATATGTCCAGGATTTGGATTTAAAGGGTCTTCTAACGGTATTTCTCGACAAAGGCGTAGGCACTGTGATTGTGAATACTTTCCATATTCTCGGCCTCAATCGTGAACCAAGTAATATTGCTGTCTTTCTGCAGGCGTTGAAAAAGATCTCGCACCATATCTTCAACAAACATCGGGTTGTTGTAGGCTTTTTCAGTGACGTATTTTTCATCCGGCCTTTTCAGGAGGGGATAAACTTCACAACTTGAAGCACTTTCTATGGTTTGGATCATATCCTCAATCCAGACAAATTTATCAAAACTGAAATTTACTGTGACGGTGCTACGCTGGTTATGAGCACCGTTTTCACTGATCGCTTTGGAGCATGGACAGAGGCTGGTGACCGGCACCTTGATCCGGACCTGAAAGTCCATTTTATCGGCTGTCTGGCTGCCGATAAAACTGCATTCGTAGTTCATCATGCTCTTGGCCCGGGATACCGGAGCCTCTTTTTCTATAAAATAGTCAAAGGTTATCTCCAGGTGAGCAAACTCAGCTTCCAGATGTTCGCGAATTTCACCGAGAATAGTTGGGAATACCTTGATGCCGATCTTTTGATGGTATTTGTTGATGACCTCAACAAAGCGGCTCATGTGAGTACCCTTGAAGTGGTGCGGGAGGCCAACGTATATGTTGAAAGATCCAGTAGTGTGCTGGACGCCGTTGGTTCGGTCGAGTACCGCAATCGGGTATTTTACCCCTTTGACACCAACTTTATTGATGTCAATCTGGCGGTAGTCCTGCATCTTCTGGGTATCGTGAATAGTGTTGCCCATACTTGTTCCTTGTCAGAATTTAATTAACGAAAATAGGCCGCGGCTGCCTTTTCAGATTCCCAGGCAACAATTTTGTTAACCTGAACCGGGAGCTGGGCCAGCTTTTTTTCGAGTTCAACAAAGATATGCTCAGCGATCAATTCCGAGGATGGGCTCTTGCCGGCAAAAATCGGCAACTCATTCAGATAGGTGTGGTCGAGGGTGTCAAGAATGGCGTTAGTGTGCTCTTTAAGGATCTTGAAGTCAATGAGCATACCGCTTTTGTCAAGTTCGCTGCCTTGAATATAGATTTCTATTTTCCAGTTATGGCCATGCAGATTTTCACACTGGCCGCAGTAGTTGAGCAGGTTATGAGCGGCCGCAAAAGTAGTGTCAATTTTAAGTTCATATGGCATAATTTGTCATCCTTTAACGGCTAGTTGTTTACGGTGGTCTTCGATGTAGGCATAAGGTATTATCCTGATCAGTTCATCCAGGGTGGTTTTACCTTCTCTTAACTTTTGCAGGGCTTCTTGAATGAGTGGGATCGTGCTTTTTCGGGTGCTGAGTTTCAATTCTTCGAGGGGCGCCTGCTTGTTTATCAGGAGGATGTCATGCTGGCTCGGTTCCCAGAGTTCAGCAATCGCCACCCGTCCCTTGTAGCCGGTGTAGTTGCACTCCTCACAGCCTATCCCCTTCTGCCAGTTGATATCGGTTGGTGGTGAGGTAAAAAATTCGCTTATCAAACTCTGCTCCGGAGTGTAGTCCTCCGCACATTGAGGACAGATCTTTCGCGCCAGTCGTTGTGAAACAACCCCGATCAGAGATGATGAAATCATGCTCGGATTGATGCCAAGTCCGGATAGACGTGAAATTGCACCCAGTGAGTCGTTGGTGTGCAGGGTACTTAAGACCAGGTGGCCGGTCTGGGCCGCCCGGATCGCCATCTCGGCGGTTTCACCGTCCCGGATCTCGCCGATCATGATGATTTCCGGATCATGACGGAGAAAAACTCGGATATAGCTCGCGAAGGTTAAGCCGATCTTTTCATTGATTTCACACTGCATGAAGTTGTCATAAACATATTCGATCGGGTCTTCAGCCGTAACGACTTTCAGGCCGGGTCTGTAAGCGGTCAGCAGGCCTGATTGCAGAGTCGTACTCTTCCCGGACCCGGTTGGTCCGGTAATCAGGATAATGCCAGTATTCTGTTTGAACAAGTGGGTTAGATTTTTCGTAAGAGTCTCCGAAAAATCTAAGTGCTCAATAGTGGAAGGGGCTTCCTGAGAATCAAGGATCCTGATAACTATGTTTTCACCATGATGTGAAGGTACCACCGAAACCCGGAAATCGATATCAGTTTTTTCACCATCACGAATAACGTGGGAACGAAAGCTGCCGTCCTGAGGCAGCCGTCTTTCAGCGATATCGAGTTTGCACAAAACCTTGATCCGGGAGATAATCTCCCTGCGGAAGCGATTGATGTTGTCCTGCAAAGTTCCTAACTTAAACTCCTGTAGGAGACCGTCAACTCTGAATCTGACGACCATGTGCCGGTCAAGGTTTTCCAAATGGATATCTGATGCATGGCGTTTCAAAGCCCAAGCCAGAAGCTGTTGTACCAGCATATCAGCTCTCTTATTATCCTCGGCCTTAATATACTGAGGTTTGCTGGTTTCGTATGGATCGTCATCTTCCGGATTAAAACCGAAATCCATGCCGACATTGATGTCGCTAAGTGTATCCTCTTCATTAATAGCAGATGGGATTATCCCACTCGGATAGAGTCGGCTGAAGGCACCTTTGATAGCACTTTGGGAAGAAGTGACGATATTTATTTTCAAGCGGGTGAACATTTCAAGTTCGGATGCAAGTTCACTGTTGGTAGGGTCATCCATGGCCAGAGTGATGCTGCCCTCAGTCATGGATATCGGAATTATTTTGTGTCGGAAGGCGTAGTCGCGGTTGATTCTTCTGCTCAGGATCGGATCGATTTCGAGGCGACTTATATCTATGTAGGGTATGTTAAGTTGGGTGCTAAGTGCCTGGCGTAAGGTCTCATCTGAGATCAGTGACTTTTTCAGAAGAATGTCACCTAAACGTTCTCCGGTTCTTTTCTGTTCCTTGAGGGCAAAATCAAGTGCCTGCTCAGTGATAGTCTCGTCCCGTAGAAGAATATCCCCTAAACGGCTCTTCTTATGATATTTATTCATGATGTGATGTAGCTGATCGGCTGAGATATAGCCTTTATCAATCAGTATCTGGCCCAGATATTTGTGGTTTTTTGAGGTTTTGGGGTTCTTTTCCTGTAGCTTTAAGGCTACTTGCAATTGATTCGAGTTGATGAAACCCTCTTCCACCAGTAAAAGGCCGAGCTGTTTGGTGTTTTGTTCTGTGTGTTCAATAGCCATATCACCACCATTAAAAAAGTGAATTACCGTCTGTAATGAAGGGAGTTATACTAGTCCATAGTGATACTCTTTGTCAATTGGCTATTTAAGTATTTATAAGGATTTTTTTAAGTACCTGACCATAGTCTTTTTGTGGAAGGGGAAAAAAGGTGGGTTATCATTTGGATATGAAGTGACGCTAGGAACCTTGGTGGTATTCGTCAATGTTCGGCCGAACATCAAAGAAATCAATTATAGACATAATTGAGAAGTCGTGCTATCAGGCTTTGCCTGAACTGTTGCATCTGCCACTTTAAGTCTGAGGAATGAGAAAAATGACCATAGCTTCAATCAATTATCAAAAGGTAAATGTCGATAAAGGTTACACCGACCGCCTGCTCGAAGTTAATTTGAGCGATAAAACCATATCTGTTTCGGAGATTCCGGCGGCGACCCGGGAGATGTTTGTCGGCGGTCGGGGTTACTGTCTGAAACTGGTTTACGATAAAACAAAGGCCTCCACCCGTTATGATAGTCCGGAGAATGTCTTAGCCTTTGCCGGCGGCCCCTTTTGCGGAGAGAGTAGTTTTGCCGGTACCGGCAAATTTATTATCGGTTCAATTTCACCGCTGACCGAGACTTTCTGTGATTCCAACGTCGGCGGCTATTTCTTTCCCCTGGTCAAGAATTCCGGTTTTGATGCCATCACCGTTACCGGAAAATCGGCTGAAGATGTAGTTATCTTTATTGATGACGCCGCAGGAACTATCAGCCTGCGAAAAGCTCCGGCAACCGACAGCTCTCTTCTGACAGCGGAAAAACTGGTTGAAGAGTGGCGCGGTGCCGACAAACCCAATTCGATTGCTTTTGTCAGTGCCGGTATTGGCAGTAAAAATACCTTTTTCGGTTGTATCAACAGCATCTATTACGATCCCCGGCGGCAGCGCTGCCGGGCCAAACAGGCGGGCCGGGGCGGCTTGGGCACGGTCATGCGGGATAAAGGCCTGTGGGGGATTGTCGTTAAGAGCAACCTTTCCGGCGGGGCTGGAAATCAGGCGGATGACAAGAAACGTCTGCGGCGCGCGGGAACGAGTCTGCGTAAGGTTATCCGGGATGTCGATCCCAACGAACTGCGGCTTGCCCAGCAGGGCACCACGAGCCTGCTAGATATGATGAATAATAATGACATTCTGCCGGTTCATAACTATAAATTCGGCCGGGACGAGCGTCAGCACCTGGTCTCTGGAAAGATTTTTGAGGAGAAGGTTTTCGATCAGAAACATCCGGACGGCTGTTTTGCCGGTTGTACCCTCGCTTGCACCAAAGGCTGTGAGGGTCACACCTTGACAACCGGCCCTTTCGCCGGGCGGACCGTGCCGGTTGACGGCCCCGAATATGAGACTGCCGCGGCGATTACCAACCTCGGTATCTTCGATATCCCGGCGATTATGGAATATGCCTGGTATTGTGATGAGTACGCCCTGGATACGATCAGTACCGGCGTGGTCATCGCTTTTCTCATCGAAGCTTATCAGGAAGGTTATCTGAACCGGGATGATACTGACGGCATTGAGCTTAAATGGGATGATCAGGAGACCCTGTTTAATCTGCTCCACCGGATGGCTGCCGGGAGTACCGGTTTTGCCGGTGAGATCGGCCGCGGTATCAGGCATATGAAAGGCTGGATCAGTGAGCGGGCCGCCGTTCGCAACGGCAACGACAAAGAGAAAATCATGCGCGAGCTGGAACTTTTCGGGATGGAGAGTAAAGGTTTGGAGTTTTCAATGTATATCACCAAGGAGTCTCTAGCTCAACAAGGTGGTTACGGCTTTGCCCTGAAAGGGCCGCAGCATGATGAATCCTGGTTGATCGCCCTGGATCAGATCAAAAACGAGATGCCGAGTTTTGACGAGAAAGCGGCAGCTCTAAGATGGTTTCCGCTCTTTCGCACCTGGTTTAATATCGCCGGACTCTGTAAACTGCCCTGGATTGATGTCCGGCATCCGGATGCCGCCAAAACGGATGACCCGGCGAAAAACTTGCCCACCATTGAATGCTACCTGGAACTGGTGAATTCAACCATGGGCACGGAAAAAAACCTGGACGACCTCTTAACCGAATCGGAGCGTAGTTATCTGTTGCACAAACTCATCAACCTGCGCCAGGGTTTCGGTACCCGGATGCACGACCGGATTCCGCTGCGGGCCATGGCCCCGGTTTTTACCGATGAATTCAGCTCGCGCCGGGAATATTATGTCAATTATCTCAAAGAGAATACCGAGATTAAAATAAATGGCCAGGATGACGCGGAACTGCTTAAGAATCTGCAGGATCATCGGCGCCGGCAATATGAAATTTTGACGGATACAGTCTATGCGGAGAAAGGTTTCGATTTGAACGGTATTCCGCTGGATGAAACCCTTGAACGGCTCGGCTTTACCGATCCCGAATATCTGGAGATTGTCGCTCAGGCCCGGCAGCGGCAGTAGGTCTTCTTGAAAGTTTCGGCAGGATCGGGGGTCTTTTAGATTCCTGCTTATTGATGTTGCTCAAGATATTCAAAGCAGGGGCTTTTGACCCCCTCTTTGTCTTTGGAGACCTTTTCCCATAGGTAGCTTAAGCCGATTGCCGGAAGAAACAATTGCGGTGCCAGCAAGGCCCCGCCATAGAGCAGGGCGGCGGTTTTGACCGGAATGCTAACGACCTGCGGATCTTGTATCGGCCCGCTGATGTTGACCGGGGTAACCAGAGCCCAGAATTTTCTTTTTTTCTTGGGGTAGAGGGTCAAATCACA
>JAOZQE010000205.1 GCA_029932385.1 bacterium
CTGTCTGTCTGTTTGTGACCACTTCCTTGCGATTTCAGGAAGTGGTCTTAGGGTGCAGGTAGTGCCTGCGTTAGTTTTGTCGATTTAATTGAAGTTCTAATAATTATGATGGAGGTTTTTCACATGATGTCGCGATCCTATTTCCAATCTAAGTGTATTGCCTGGGTGTCAATTTTTGTAATAGCCGGTTTTACAATTCTTTCCTCTTTTAATCTGGTGTCAGCTGCACCGATGCCGCCGACTTTTGCGCCACTGGTCAGCAAATTGACTCCGGCAGTTGTCAATATTAATACTGAGAAACATGTAAATTATAAGGGTCGGCGTGGTTTCGAAGCCCCAGGTCGACCGGGTGGTCGAGATCCGTTTGAAGAGTTTTTCGGTCATTTCTTCGATCAATACGATCGCTATTCACGCTCACAGCGCCCGGTAAAAAGTCTGGGTTCCGGATTTATCATCAGTGCGGACGGTTATATTCTGACCAATAACCATGTGGTTGAGGATGCAGATGAAATTAAAATAACTCTATCAGATAAAAAGGTCTATAATGCGCGTCTGATCGGCCGGGATGAGAAAACAGATCTGGCCGTGTTAAAGATTGACGCGGATCATGATCTCCCCTTTGTCGAACTTGGTGATTCGAGTAAGCTTAAAGTTGGAGACTGGCTGATTGCTATCGGTAACCCGTTTGGTCTGGCGCGTACAGTTACGGCCGGAATTGTCAGTGCTCGGGGCCGAGTAATTGGTTCCGGACCTTACGATGATTTTATTCAGACGGATGCCTCGATTAATCCTGGAAACAGCGGCGGCCCGCTTTTTAACGTGAATGGGGAAGTCGTGGGGATTAATACTGCAATTGTTGCCAGCGGCCAGGGAATCGGTTTTGCGATTCCGGTCAACATGGCCAAAGATCTGCTGCCGCAGCTTAAAACAGGTAAGGTTTCCCGTGGCCGGTTGGGGGTACATATTCAAGATGTGACACCCGAATTGGCAGCATCATTCGGTCTGGATGAAAAACAGGGAGCGGTCATTTCTGAAGTGATCGCAGAGAGTCCGGCGGCAAGAGCCGGTCTCAAGGTCGGTGACATAATTCTGGCGGTTGATGGTAAACCGGTGGCGGAGATGCATATTCTGCCCCGGATGATAGCGGCAAAAAAACCGGGTACAAAAGTTAAACTCAAGGTTCTGCGATTGAGTGAAATTCTTCAGGTCAAGGTGGTTCTGGATGATCTTGAAGGTGGCAGCGGGACGGAATTTTCCCAATCTGCCGATGATCGTCTTGAAGGGTTAGGACTGACTGTACGTCAACTGACTCCGGAACTTGCCGCCCGGCAGCGTCTGGCCCTTGAACATGGTGTTATTATCAGTCGTCTTGATCCTGACGGCCGGGCCGCTGATGCGGGTCTGCAGGTTGGTGATATTGTTCTGATGGTTAACAATCTTAAAATCAGTACGGTCAAGAATTTTAAACAGGCCCTGCAGGAGGGCCGAAAATTACCCTATCTGCGATTTTTGGTCCAGCGTCAGCAAAACCGTCTTTTTGTGGTTGTGAACCTGGGTAAAAAGTAAGTGTCTGTGACTGAAAGATTCTGGCCTTCTCTAACCTGTCTGCCGAAATCAGGCAGTGCTGTTAGAGCCGCATTGGAAGAGTTGCTTTATGCCGCAGGTTGTACCGGTATATGGGATCATCTGCTCGATGACTGCGGTACCAAAGCCTGGTCAGTGGATATTAATGATAGTTTTATGGCTTCAGGTGAAGCACTTTTGACGGCATATTTTACCGTCAGAGATCAGCCCCGCTTGGCCGAGCTGGCTTTGCAACTTGAAGCTCTGGATCTGGTTGCGGCAACGCCGCGGCTGGAGCTGATTCAAGATGAAGACTGGCTTGATAACTGGCGCCAGAATTTTACCATAACTGAATTGACTGATAATACTCTGGTAGTGCCAACCTGGGAGGAGTTACCCGCGGCCGAGACTCGTCTGGGCTTGCGTATCTATCCCGGCCAGGGATTTGGCACCGGGACCCATGAAACCACACGTCTGGCTGCGGCTTTTCTGGAGCAGGAACTGGGGCGGACCTTAAATCCGGCAACTCTTCTTGATGTTGGTACCGGTAGCGGTATTCTCGCCATATTGGCGATTAAAAGAGGAGCTGAGCGGGTTCTGGCCCTTGATATTGATGCCGATGCCCTGGTTAATGCCCGAGAGAACTGCAGTCATAATCTGGTTTCTGAACAAATTGTTTTAGCTGACACTCAAGTGACACAGATTGCGGAAAAATATCCACTCATAGTTGCCAATATCATTGCCCCAGTCTTACGGCAGCTGGCGCCAGAGTTTTCGCGTCTGCTTACGCCCGGGGGCCGGCTTATTCTGTCGGGGATATTGGTTGAACAGCTCTCTGAATTAACTGATGTTTATGCTGAACTGGGGTTGGTGATCCAGGAGAGTAAAGTTTCAGGGGAGTGGACGGCCTGTGTTTGTAAGTTTAGCTGAATTTTTTTCCGCTTTACTATCTCTATCTCGCTCCTCGGTCTGGC
>JAOZQE010000074.1 GCA_029932385.1 bacterium
TTTTGTGACTTCACAGGCGGCTTCAATGATGGCACGAACCTGCATATCGTAAATCTCTGGATACGTAATTCCAAGCCGGCATCCCCGATGACCGAGCATGGGATTAAATTCATGCAGGGATTCAGTTCTCTCTTTCAAGGTTGCCAGTGAGACCCCCATTATTTCTGCGAGTTCCTTAATGTCACTGTCATTCTGGGGAAGAAATTCATGCAGGGGCGGGTCGAGCAGACGAATGGTTACCGGAAGTCCGTCCATAGCTTTGAATATTCCGATAAAATCACTTTTCTGCTCAGGCAGCAGTTTAGTCAGGGCCTGTTTCCGACCTTCCAGAGTATCAGCAAGAATCATCTCCCGAACCGCTTTAATGCGTTCCTCTTCGAAAAACATATGCTCGGTTCGACAGAGGCCGATGCCTTCAGCTCCGAAATTTCGTGCAATTTCAGCATCATGCGGGGTGTCCGCGTTGGTCCGGACTTTAAGCCTGCGGAATTCGTCAGCCCATTTCATGAAGGTTGTAAAATCATCATCAAGCTGCGGGGTTATGGTGGCGATTTCACCGGCGAAAACCTCTCCGGTAGAACCATCCAGGGTAATTATGTCACCTTTATTAAAAACTGAATCTTTGACCTTGAATCTCTCCTGGCTGTAATCGACAATGATGGCGGCACAACCTGCGACACAGCATTTCCCCATTCCCCGGGCGACAACTGCGGCATGTGAAGTCATGCCTCCGCGTGAGGTGAGGATGCCTTGTGCCGCATTCATGCCGTTGATATCTTCCGGTGAAGTTTCAGCCCGCACCAAGATTACTTTGTGGCCGGAGTCACTTAGAGTTTCAGCTTCGTCGGCATTAAAAACAATCTCTCCACAGGCGGCTCCGGGTGAGGCGGGCAGACCTTTAGCGATAACAGTTTTTGCCGCCTTCGGATCAAGTGTTGGGTGCAGCAGGTTGTCAAGTTTTTCGGCTTCAACCCTTAAGATGGCTTCGCGTTTATCGATCAGCCCTTCGGCAACCATGTCGAGGGCTATTTTGATTGCTGCTTTGACCGTACGTTTACCGTTTCGGGTCTGCAGGAGCCAAAGTTTGTGATTCTCTATGGTAAATTCCAGATCCTGCATATCGTGGTAATGATTTTCAAGTTTCTGATAGACTTCAACTAGTTCTTTGTAGAGATCCGGCATGACCGTCTCAAGTGAAGCCAGCTCGGAGTCTTTGCGGCCAATTTCATTGATCGGTTGCGGTGTCCGGATACCGGCGACAACATCCTCGCCCTGGGCATTAATCAGAAATTCACCGTAGAAAAGGTTCTCGCCGGTAGAAGGATCACGGGTGAAAGCAACTCCGGTGGCGCACTCTTCACCCATATTGCCGAAAACCATGGCCTGAACATTGACCGCGGTGCCCCAGTGGTCGGGAATATTGTTGAGTTTGCGGTAGGTTTCAGCCCTTTTGGTATTCCACGAATCAAAGACTGCGGTTATAGCACCCCAGAGTTGATCGTAGGGATCGTCGGGAAATTTAATACCGGTAATATCTTTGACCCTCTTTTTCAGGTCATTAACCAGTTGTTTGAGGTCATCGGCATCAAGCTCGGTATCTAAAGCGACCCCTTTTTTATCTTTTGCTTCTTCAAGCAACACTTCGAGTTTGTCACCCTCGATTCCCATTACGACATTGCCGTACATCTGAATAAAGCGCCGGTAACTGTCGTACGCAAACCGGGCACTGCCGGAGCCTGTGATCAGACCTTCAATCGTTTCATCATTTAATCCCAGATTAAGTACGGTATCCATCATGCCGGGCATTGAAACCCGGGCTCCGGAGCGAACTGAAAAAAGCAGGGGTTTGCTGCTGCTGCCGAAGCCTTTGTCCATCGTCGCTTCAGTCTTGAGCATCGCTTCCCGAACCTGCTCCTGAAGAACTTCAGGATAGTTGCGCTGATTTTCATAAAAAGCCACACAGGTTTCGGTGGTAATCGTAAATCCGGGTGGCACCGGGACTCCGATTTTAATCATTTCTGCCAGATTTGCACCCTTACCGCCGAGCAGATTTTTCATGCTCGCATCACCTTCGGTATAGTCACCGCCAAAGCTGTAGACAAATTTACCGCTCATTTCTCGAGTCTCCATAGAAAATTATAGGTTTAGGTTTTTATAAAGAGTCAGAATTACAGTTTAGCAAAATCAGCTATTTTCTTAAAATCACCAGCAATTCCCTGAAGCAGGGCGAGTCGGTTTTCACGTATTTCCTTTTCGTCAACCATAACCATGACTTCATTGAAGAAAGTATCAATGCTGATTTTTAATTCAGCAACCGTGCTTAAAGCCTGGTCGTAATCATCACGGTCAAGATTATTGTCTATCTTCCCGGCAATCTGCTGCCAGCAGTTATAGAGATCCTTTTCCGTTTCAGTTGTCAGTTGGTCCGGGAACAGTGAGTAGTTTTCCTTCTCCTTACGGGTAATATTCATAATCCGTTTGAAGGCGGTCAAAAGATCCGTGAAATCCTCGCGGTGGCGGAACTGATCCAGAGCCTTAACCCGTTTCACAGTTGTGACAATATCATCGAAGCCGGTTGCCAGGACCGCTTCAATGACACCTGCCGGAATCTTGTCGGCGGTCAGACTGTGGAAAAGGCGGCCCTTGATGAATTCGATGACCTCATCAACAACTACATCTGCCGGCCTTTCGATTTTGGTTTGCAGAAGTTTCAGGGCGTGGTTGACAATTTCTTTAAGTGAGAAACGATAACCGCGATCGAGACAGATATTGATGATACCCAGAGCTTGCCGGCGCAGGGCGTAGGGATCAGCACTGCCGGTTGGTTGTAAGTTGATACCGAAGCACCCAGTGATGGTATCGATCTTGTCGGCAATACCGACAATGGCACCGCAGTCATTGCTGGGCAGGGTGCCGCCGGCACCGGTCGGCATATAGTGTTCATGGATGCCGATAGCCACCGCGTCACTTTCCTTGGCGGCCCGAGCGTATTCACGGCCCATGATACCCTGCAGATCGGAAAATTCACAGACCATATTACTTTCAAGGTCAGCTTTGCAGAGCCAGGCGGTGCGGCTGATATCCGGCAGCTGCTCGGGGCAGATTTTATCTCCAATAAATTCTGCCAGACTTTTAAAACGCTCAACTTTCTCAAATGAGGTGCCGAGTTTAGCTTGAAAAACAACCTTTTTAAGTCGGTCGACAAATTCATTCAGAGGAATTTTAAGATCTTCCTGATAGAAAAATTTAGCATCATTCAGGCGGGCCAGAAGAACCCTCTGGTTGCCCTTGACCACAACTTCAGGATCTCTGGCAACCGTATTGTTGACGGTAATGAAATTTGCCATCAGGGAGCCTGTGTCATCTCGCAGGCAGAAGTATTTCTGATGGTGCCGCATAACTGTGATCAAAACCTCTTCCGGGAGATCGAGAAAGCTCTGGTCGAATGATCCGACAATTGCATGGGGGTACTCAACGATATTGGTTACCGTTTCCAGTAATTCAGGATCATCAATGATGGTTCCGCCTAACTCTTTTTCAATTGCGGCAAGTTGGGTTGTTATCATTGTTTTGCGTTCTTTCTGATTGACTATCACCCGGGCTTGTCGGCAGAGCTCTGTATAGTCGGCTGGATTTTTAATCGTAAATTCATCCGGGGCCATGAACCGGTGCCCACGTGATGCCGCACTGCTGTTGATCCCGGCGCATTTAAAATCTATTATCTGGTCGCCGTAAAGTGCGACGATCCAGTGAATCGGGCGGGCAAAGCGATCTTCGAGGTCATGCCAGCGCATCGATTTGCGGAAAGGGATCGACATGATATAGGCCGGCAGAGCTTCCTTAAGGAGTTGGGTTGTTTTTTTGCCAATCTCCTGTTTTTTGACGCAAACATACTCTCCTTTTTCGGTGCTGATTACTTCAAGTTCCTCAGGTTTTACGCCCTGACCCCGGGCAAAGCCGATTCCGGCTTTACTTGGTGCTCCCGTGTCATCGAAAGCTATGCGTCGAGCCGGCCCCATGTTTTCAACGACTCGGTCTTCCTGTCCTGAAGCCAGGTTGGAGACTTTCAGGGTCAGGCGTCTCGGGGTTGCCAGAACTTCAATCTCACCATATTGCAAACGCAGATGGGAGAGAACCTTTACGGCTTCAGTCTTCATGTCAACTATGGCTTTACTTAAAAAACCGGCGGGAATCTCTTCCGCGCCGATTTCAATGAGGAGGTCTTGTGTCATTATTTATTCCTGTTGGTAGCTTATCAGTAGAATTTCAGAGTCTGATCTGATTTGCAAATGTCAAGTTATTGAGCTAGCAACTCTTTTATCTTTTTTTCCAGTTTGGCGCCGATTTCAGCATTAAAACCGACAACTTTGAGTTCGATAGATGATTTCTTATTAAGCAGGATTATAGTCGGCAGAGAACTAATATTGCCTAAATCCTTGGTGATCGGATTGTCGGTGCCCATCGCAATCGGGTAGGGTACGCGATTGCGCTTTATGAAATCAACTGCCTCGGATTTACCATTATCAAGGCTTACTCCAATTATTTCCAGTCCTTGATCTTTGTAGGTTTCATAAAGGTTAGCCAAATGTGGAATAGCCGCCCGGCAGGGGGCACACCAGGTGGCCCAGAAATCGAGAATTACGACTTTTCCTTTAAGGGAGTCTCGGGTTATCTGAGTGCCGTCAAGTGAGGTCAATGAAAATTCGGGAACACTTTTTTTGACTTTGGTTTTTTTCTGGCTGTCGCCGCAACCGGTGAGTAGGGACAGGGTGAGAATGATCAGGCAGATTGTTGCGAAACGGCTCCGGGATGAAATCTTAAACATAACTATATTACTCCAGCCATTATACAATGGTACAGGAAAGTGAATGGAAAATATACTGCAATGCGGGTTGTTTTTTTAATTGATGCCTTGGTCTTGAATTAAAACTGGGATGCAATATCTTAGATCTCAGCCAGCATTTTTTCAAGAGCATCTTTTGAGGTCATACCGACGATTTTTTTAACCTCTTTGCCCTGATTGAAAAGAATCAGGGTGGGAATTCCTCTGACTCCATATTTAGCGGGAGTTCTCGGGTTCTCATCGACGTTCAGTTTTACAACTTTGAGGCTATCGCTGTTTTCACCGGCAAATTCATCAAGAATTGGAGCGATAGCTTTGCAGGGGCCGCACCAGGTGGCAAAGAAGTCAATTAAAATTGGAGTTTCAGAACTGTTTAAGAGTTCGTTAAAAGCTTCATCTGTAACTACGGTAACGTTGTCGGACATCTTCTCTTCTCCTTAGGACATTAAACTTAAATTGGTAATTATGTCTATAAACTCTTATTTATAAGATCGATCTTCAGGAAGTCAACGATCCCGGTTCAGAACGTAATCGGTAATAAAACGTAAGGCTTCTTTTTCCTGAGAATCCGGAAACTCATCAAGAATTAAGTGGGCTTTTTTGAGGTAGCTCGCAGCTTCAGTGGTTGTGTGCTCAAGACTCTTATTCTTGATCATAAGGCTGTGAACGAAGTTAAAATCCTCACGGCTGACGTAATCCGAGGTGATGATTTCGTTAATCTTTTCCCTCTCTTCAGGTAGGCTGTGCTGCAACGTATGAATCAGGGGCAGGGTTACTTTGCCCTCTTCCAAATCAATGCCGATAGTTTTGCCAAGATTTTCTTCGCAGGAGTTATAGTCAAGAATATCATCCATCATCTGGAAGGCAATGCCGAGACAGTGGCCAAATTCCTTCATTTTCAGCTGTTGCTCAACTTCCACTCCAGCTGTGATGGCTCCGACTTCACAGGCAGTTGCCATCAGGATAGCGGTTTTACCGTCGATTATTTTTATATAGTCATCTATGCTTGTGGAGATGTCGGCAGTCTTCATGAGTTCCAGGATCTCGCCTTCAGCCAGTCTTCGGGTCGCAGTGGAGATCGATTTCAAAGTGGCCATTGAACCTTGGTCAACGGCCATATCAAAAGCCATGGCAAAGAGGAAATCACCGACCAGAACTGACGCTTCATTACCCCATATCGTGTTGGCGGCCGCTAAGCCGCGCCTCATATCAGCTTCATCAACCACATCATCATGGAGCAGAGTAGCGGTATGGATGAACTCGATAACTGCCGCGAGCAGAGTACCGGTTTGCCGGTTGTCACCGAGCATGCTGCAGGTCAAAATCAGGAGTGCCGGCCGCAGGCGCTTGCCGCCGCTTAAGATGATATGCTCCCCGATTTTAGGAATCAGATCGATTTCTGACCCGAGATAGCGGGTGAAAGCCGTTTCAGTCTCTTTCAAATCATCTTCAATGAGAGCGAAGACCTGATTTATATCTTTGAATTTAGACATGCGTGGAAAAGTGTAACCATATTTGAGTTTGTAGTTTAAGGTGTTTTCTGAACATCACCTGCCGGTTCTTTTGAATATTGTATGTGAACCGCGAACTATAGCGCAAAAGAGTCGGGCTGTCAAAAGAAATTCACTCTCTTCTCAGTATCTGAAATCAGATTATCAGGGGCTTGTCGATAATGATTCCCGGAGCTCCGTTTTTCCGGGCCGCCAGGAGCAGCATGGTGGCTCGGTCAGAGTTTTCTGGGTGAATAAATTGCAGATGTTTGGGCTCAAGTTTTGCGGCTTTGAGATGGGAGGTTAATTCGAGCAGGCGTTCCGCCGGAAAGAGTGTTATAAAGAGGCCTTTGCCACATAAAAAATATGTCGCTGCCTGAGCCAGGCTGTTGAGGTCGCTACACTGTTCATGGCGGGCGATGCATTTCTGCGGGCAGAGGTTGGTCCGGCCGCTGGCCATCGGGTAGTAGGGTGGATTGCAGATGACCCACTGAAAACGACCGCTTACGGAGGAGTCATGAATAGAGTCACGGTAATCCGCATTGATAATGTTGATTCGTTCACTGAGTTGATTGTGTTTAACATTGGCACTCGCGAGCCGGGCCAGTTCAGCCTGAATTTCAATTCCGGTAAATTGGGTGTCGGCAAGCGTGCGACTCAGCAACAGAGGCAGAATGCCGACCCCGCAGCCGATATCAAGGCATTTACCCATAAGTTGGGCCCGCCACGGTTCGGCATGATCCTTGATGAACTGGACAAGATGAAACGGATCCTGATTGTAGCGATAACCTTTTTTCGGCTGTTCAATTTCAAGTTCTAACCCCGGTGGTCTTTCAACGGTCGTTGCCGGAGCGGGTGTTATCGGTTCCGCCGTCATAATTTAATCGAGCCGGCTGATCAGGAGTCCGGTTGCCAGTTTGGGATAGAAAAAAGTTGATTTCTGCGGCATCTTTTCGCCGTCGCGGGCAACTTCTCTGACTTGTTCTATCAACGTTGATTTGAGCAGAACCGCAATCTGAGCTGAACCCTCTTTCACAGCTGCGATAGCGGCGGCCGCATCCTGAGTGTAACGGGTGTAGCGTTGCCGCTCCATGTCATCGGTGCTGATCTTTAAGATATGGTTGAAAACCAGTTGCTGCAGTACTGAAACATCCAGAGCGGCCAGGGATTTCGGCAATTTATCGAGAATCCGGGCAACCGCGTCTCTTTTTAATGTCAAAAGCAGGGGTGCGTCAAAATTTTCCGCCATGAAGATGAAACTTGAGAGCTCTTTCTGTTCTTCCAGCAGCGCCAGCAGACGGGGTATTTTAGCTGTATCTGAACTACACTCTTTTATCGTAAAGAATTCAGCCAGATGCTTTCTTAGTTCGTCTGCAGGCGGGGTTGGGAAATTTGCCAGCATCCGGTGTGTCGGCAGAATCGCCAGTCCCGGACTTGACATACTCGAAAAATAACTCATGACGTAGTTCCAGGGTTGATCTTCGTTCAGTTCTTGTGTGGCCGCATTTCTCTCATGTTGATAGAGCAGGGCGGTCTCATAACGGTGATGGCCATCGGCAATAAATATTTCCCGGTCGGCAAGGTGAGCTTTGGCGATACTTATAGCTTCCGGGTCGGTAATCCGCCAGAGTCTGCGGGTGATGCCGGCTTCCGTGAAAGTCAGCATGGGTTCAATTGGACGGGACCGGTTCAGGGCTTTTTCCACAACATTTTTCCGATCTTCATAGAGGGTGAAGATCTGGCTGAAATTGGCTTTGCAGTGGCGGGTCAGTTCGAGGCGATCCTCTTTGGGTGCACTCATAGTCTGTTCATGCGGCCGCACGGCATTTTTGTCGCTGTCAAGTTTCAGCCGGCCGATAAAACCCCGCCGGCAGTAACGTTTACCGACCGCTTCGAACTCCTCTTCAAGGTCATAGAGTGCCGGAGTCGGATCATCGACCAGAATCTTTTCGTTAAGCCACTCATTAAAGGTTTGGGCGGCGGTGGCAAACTCGCTTTGCGGCCGGGTTGTTCCGGCCTCTTGAGCGGCTTTGCCTAGAATCAGACGGATAACGTTATAGGGGCTTCGTGCCGTAAGTTCATCTTTCAGCGGGCCTGTAATAACATCATAAGGCGGCGCGGTTACGGTGGCTAAATCATCAATGAGTTCAGGGTTGTAGTGGGTTCCTGCAAAGGCTTTGATCTGCGGCATCAAATTTCTCCGGGTGGTTTGGAATAAAATTGAAAAGTGGAAATAAATTTCCTGATCCGGTAAAAGAGAGCTTATACCGTTATGAAAATATTATTTGGCGACTGTCGTTTTAACCGGCAAATATGTCCAGAGCGGCGACGACAAAAATGGTGATGCTTATATAGCCGTTAATAGTAAAGAAGGCGGTGTCGATTTTACTGAGGTCGGTCGGGCTTAAAAGTTCATGTTCATAGTGGAGCAGGGCGGCGACTGCCAGCAGGGCCAGGAGAAAAAGCCAGCCTAAGGAAGCAGAGAAGAGCCAGACCAGAAAGAGGGCTCCCAGCATGCCTAAATGCATTTTGCGAGCCAGTGCCAAGGTGGCTTCAACCCCAATGCTGGCGGGGATCGAGTGCAGGCCTTCAGCTTTGTCAAATTCAATATCCTGCAGGGAGTAGAGCAGGTCGAAACCGCAGACCCAGCAGCCGACGGCAAAACCGAGAATCAGCGGAGTCAGAGCCAGGGAGCCGGTAACCGCAATCCAGGCACCGACCGGGGCCAGCCCTAAGCATAATCCGAGAACGTAGTGTGTGTAGTCGGTATAACGTTTGGCCAGTGAATAGGCGGTTAGGATCATTATTATATAGGGCGCCAGGTGAAGGCAGAAGGAGTTGAGCATGGCCGCGGCGAAGATGAAGATAATATAACTGGCCACAGTCAGCGCCAGAGCTTGCTTGGTTTCAATAAGCCCGGCCGGCAGGGCCCTGGTTTTTGTACGCGGGTTGCGGGCATCGATTTTGGCATCAAGCAGGCGGTTGGCACCCATGGCTCCAGTACGGGCTCCGGCCATGGCAATAATAATCCAGAAAATTTTCCAGAGTGAAGGCAGGCCGTCAGCGGCCAGAAGTGCGGCCATGAGCGCGAACGGCAGGGCAAAAATTGTATGAGAAAACTTGACCATTTCAAGAAAAGTGCGTATCCGTTGTTGCAGGTGTGTTTGGTTCTGCATTAAAGTCTACCTTTAGATCAAGCTGTTGGCTGTTTATCGCACCTTAAATCGGTGCTGCTGCTGAACAATCGGGCACCTCTTTTACTCTATTTGGAGCTATGATGCAAGAATTGATTATATAAGAACACTGCTGTCCGGTAAGATAATTGCAACCCGGGACATCTGGTTATTCTCTTCCACTTCTTGCGCAAAATTTTTGTTTTTCCAGTGCTCATTACGCCAAAATTGTGAAACTCACTCGTACCTCGTTCAGACAGTCACAATTTTTTGGCTCCAT
>JAOZQE010000206.1 GCA_029932385.1 bacterium
CACTATAGTTATATTTGCGGGGTGAACAAAATCATCCTACCCTGACCCCCTTTTTACTTTACAAAAAAACTGCTTTGAGATACTTGTTTATACTTGTTTTACCTCTTGAATTATATAGACGTTGGCGATCAAGGGATTTCTTTTGGATACAATCAATAAGCAGGATCTCAGCGAAACCGATATCTGCGATCTCTTCATCACTCCGGCAATCAAAGATGCGGGTTGGGATCAAATAACCCAGATCCGGCGTGAAGTTACTCTGACGCCCGGCCCCATCATTGTTCGGGGCAACATCTCAACGCGGAATAAGAAAAAGAAGAAATTTGCCGACTATGTACTCTCCTGGGTGATCGGAGTCCCGCTTGCCGTTGTTGAAGCCAAGAGCAACAATCACAGCGTCAGCCACGGTCTCCAGCAGGCTTTGGGGTATGCCGAAATATTAGAAGTGCCAAGTGCTTTCAGTTCCAATGGTGATGCTTTCGCCGCCCACAATAAAATTCCCGCCGCTGCAGAAGAGATCGAAACTCAATTTCCGCTCGATCAATTCCCGCCGCCTCAAATTCTCTGGCAACGCTATAAACTGTATCGCGGCATCGAAGATGCGTCGGAAGAGTTGGTTTTGCAGCCGTATCATTCAGACAGTTCCGGCAAGGAGCCGCGCTACTATCAAGTCGAGGCGATTAATCGGGTTATTGAAGCGGTTGCCAGAGGGCAAAGGCGGTTGTTGTTGGTTATGGCTACCGGAACCGGCAAAACCTACACTACCTTTCAAATTATCTGGCGGCTTTGGAAGGCCAAAGCGGTTCGCCGAGTGCTCTTTTTAGTTGATCGGAATATTCTGGCCGATCAAACCCTGGTCAATGATTTTAAGCCCTTTGGCTCGGTCATGGCCAAGGTCAAAAACCGCAAAATTGATCCCGCCTACGAAATTCATCTGGCCCTCTATCAAGCTATTACCGGGCCTGCCACAGAAGATAAAATCTTCAAAAACGTCTCCCCTGATTTCTTCGATATGATTATTATCGACGAGTGTCACCGGGGCAGTGCGGCCGAGGATTCCGCCTGGCGCGAAATCCTTGAATATTTCTCCGGCGCTATCCAGCTGGGTATGACAGCCACGCCCAAAGAGACAAAATACGTCTCCAACCTCACCTATTTTGGCGATCCGATTTACACTTACAGTCTGAAACAGGGGATTGCAGATGGTTTTCTCGCACCCTACAAAGTAATTCGCATCGATATCGATAAAGATCTCTATGGCTGGACGCCGCCTCCCGGCATGACCGATGATCTCGGTCAGAAAATCGACGACCGCACCTACAATCAAAAAGATATGGATCGTATTTTGGTACTCAATCAGCGAACCAAGCTGGTTGCCGGACGGGTTATGCAATTTCTTCAGGCAACCGATCCTTTCGCTAAGACCATTATCTTTTGTGAAGATATCGACCATGCCGAACGGATGCGCTCAGCCCTGGTAAATGCCGCAGGTCAACTTGCCATCGACAATCCCAAATACGTTATGCGCATCACCGGAGATAGTGTTGAAGGTAAGGCCGAACTTGATAACTTTATCGATCCAGAGAGCAAATTCCCCGTCATTGTCACCACTTCGGAACTTTTAACCACCGGTATTGATGCCAAAACCTGTAAGCTCATCGTTCTCGATAAAACCATCAACTCAATGACCACGTTCAAACAGATCATCGGACGCGGCACCCGTATTGAAGAAGAGCACAATAAATTCTACTTTACGATTATCGATTTCAAGAAAGCCACCGAACTTTTTCGCGATCCCGATTTTGACGGGGAACCGGTGATAATTTACGAACCCGGCCCCAACGATCCTCCCGAACCTCCTGACCCGGAACCAGACGTTGACGATGATGCTGATGACGGCGGCGATGTTGACGACGGGGGCAAATATAAATTTGTCGTCAGTGGGGTCTCGGCCCGTATCATCGCTGAGCGGATTGAGTATATCGGCCCGGATGGCAACCTGATTACCGAGTCCTACCGTGATTTCACACGCAAGCAGATAAAATCAGAGTTTGCTTCACTCGACGAATTTCTCAGGCGTTGGAACAGCGCCGATAAAAAGCAGGCAATTATCAAATTACTTGAAGAGCACGGCATATTCTTCGAGAATCTGGCTGAAATCGTCGGTCCGGAATATGGTGCCTTTGATCTTATCTGTCATATCGCTTACGATCAGCCCCCGCTGACCCGAAAAGAGCGGGCCGACAACGTTAAAAAACGCAACTACTTCACTAAATATGGCGAACCCGCAAGAGCGGTCTTAAATGCCTTGCTCGATAAATACGCCGATGAAGGTGTCGGCACCCTGGAAAATGCCAGGGTTCTCAGACTTGAACCCTTCAGCGATATGGGTACGACCGTAGAGATCATTAATCAGTTCTTTGGTGGTAAAACCGACTACGAAAATGCGATCCAAGAGCTTGAACAGGAACTCTTTAATCTGGAGCAAACTGCATGAGTAACGTTTCCGG
>JAOZQE010000075.1:0-1408 GCA_029932385.1 bacterium
CCACTCTCTTCATATATTGAGCATCTGCAAAACGGCATTGTCAAACTGTCGGGGGTAGATGCGCGGCCGATTGCCGGGGCGACAAATGATTCACGCATGGTCAAGCCGGGTTGGATTTTTATCGCGGTTTCGGGTTCTGTTGATGATGGACATCATTATCTTGATAAGGCTTTAGCCGCCGGAGCGGCGGCGGTTATCAGCGAAAGAGAACTTGAACTGCCGGATGCGGTTGTGTTGATACAAGTAGTTGATGCCTACGCCGCTGCCGCCGGGGCCGCCGAGGTCATGTATGGTTTCCCGGCCCGGGCTTTGGAATTGATCGGGATTACCGGTACTAACGGTAAAACCACCACGGCCTATCTTTTGCGAGAGATCTTCCAGCAGGCCGGGATCAAGGTCGGCATGGTGGGGACGGTCGGTTACGATTGCGGCGGCAGTTGGGAGCCGGCCACGCGTACCACTCCTGATCCTTTTTTGTTGCAGTCTCTGTTCGCGCGGATGCGTGAAAACGGTTGTGAGAAGGTTCTGCTTGAAGTTTCTAGTCACGCCCTGATCCAGAATCGTCTTGGTGAAAGTCGTTTCGATGGCGTGATATTTACCAATTTGAGTGGTGATCACCTTGACTACCATAAAAATATGGAAAATTACTATCTTGCCAAGCGTCTTCTTTTTAAGAAGTTGCTCAAGAGTTCCGGCCTGGTAGTGCTGAATGCTGATGATCGCTACGGTCAACGTCTGCAAAAAGAACTTGCCGGTTGCAGAAGTGTCAGCTGGGGGAAATTTTTTCCGGATGTTGATTATCGACTGCGGCTGGTTGACGAGAAACTCTCCGGTCAGGTTGTGCAGCTTACCGGAAGTCACGGTGCCTGTCGCTGGCGGGCACCGCTGATCGGCAGTTACAATGCTGATAATATGGCCGCTGCCTTTCTCCTGGCCTCAGGGTTTGGGGTTTCAATTGAGGACATTGTTACTTCTTTAGGCGTGACTGCCGGGGTGCCGGGCCGTCTCCAGGCGCTGAGTTTTCCCGGCAACTCTCTGGCTCTGGTTGATTACGCTCACACTGATGATGCCTTGCTTAAAGTTCTGCAGACCCTGAAACGGCTGCCCCATAAGCGCCTGATTGTGATTTTCGGCTGCGGCGGCGACCGCGATAATGCAAAACGGCCGCGTATGGGTAAAATCGCCGCCACATTCGCTGACCACACTATTCTTACCAATGACAACCCCCGCAGTGAAGATCCGCTGGCGATTATCGCCGATATCCGGGCCGGGATTCCAGCACCGGCCTCTTATGAAATAATTCCTGACCGGCGTCAGGCGATTGCAAGGGCGGTGGCGATGTTGAAAAGCGATGATATTCTGCTGCTGGCCGGTAAGGGGCACGAAGATTATCAGGAGATCTCCGGCA
>JAOZQE010000075.1:1508-3434 GCA_029932385.1 bacterium
CCATCATTTCTTGCTTGTTTCAGGTTTGTAAATAGGTTAAAAGTGTTTCCATGACTATTTTGGCAGTTGAAACCTCCTGTGATGATACTTGCGCCGCGGTGCTCAGTGATGAAAGTCGGGTGCTCTCGAGTATTGTGTCGAGTCAGGTGGCGCTTCATGAACTATATGGCGGGATCGTGCCGGAGCTGGCTTCACGGCGGCATTGCGAAAATATCCGCTGGGTGGTGGAAGAGGCGCTTACTGAAGCTGATTTAGGTCTTGAAGATATTGACGCGGTTTGTGTTACCAGAGGCCCGGGTTTGGTCGGCTCTCTCCTGGTCGGGGTGGCTTATGCAAAATCTCTGGCCTACGCCCGGAAAATCCCTCTGATTGGCGTCAATCATGTCGAAGGCCACCTGCTCTCGCCGATGTTAACCAATCCGAATCTGGATTTTCCTTTTATTGGCCTGGTTGTTTCCGGCGGTCATACCAGCCTCTATCTGGCTAAGGCATGGCATGATTATGAGCTTTTAGGGCGGACGATTGATGATGCCGCCGGCGAAGCTTTTGACAAGGTTGCGCGGATGCTTGAGCTCGGTTTCCCCGGGGGGCCGGTGATTGAAAAACGGGCCAGATCCGGCAACCCGGAAGCTGTCAAATTGCCCCGGGCATGGCTTGCTAAAGATTCGCTCGATTTTAGTTTCAGCGGTTTGAAAACCGCAGTTAGAACTGCAATTGAGCGTCAAGGTGGTTTAAGTTCAGACAACGATAATGCAACTTTTGTAAATGATTTGGCGGCCTCTTTTCAGGAGGCGGTGACCGCGGTTCTGCTGCGTAAAACTTTGCTGGCTGCAGAACGCCATCAGGTTGAAAATGTGGCCTTTGCCGGCGGGGTTTCCTGCAACGGCTATCTGCGTCAGCGAATGAGTAATGCGGCTCAGGCGCAAGGGCTTAATTTTTTTCTCGCTCCGCCGCAATTTTGCACCGATAACGGGGCCATGATTGCGCTGGTCGGTCAACGGCGGCTGGCAGCCGGATTGTATGACGATTTAAGCTTAAATCCCAGCTCCCGCTTACCATTGTGAAACCTCTTTTGAATCAATCAGCATTTAAGATATCACCGCGCCGGGCCAAGAAACGTCTGGGGCAGCATTTTTTACGGGATCAGGGAGTTATCGCCCGGATTATCGATCTGGCCGCACCTGAACCGGGTGAGACTGTGCTTGAGATCGGCCCCGGTGAGGGGGTGCTGACTGCGGCTTTGCTTGCCCGGGGTTCTAAGGTAGTGGCGGTTGAAACCGATAAAGATCTCTGGCAGCCGCTGGCGGAGCGATTCGGGTTAGATAAAACGGCAAATTCATTGTCGGAAACAGCTCCGGGTACGAATTTCCGTCTCGAACAGGGTGATTTTCTCAAACTTGACCTGGAACAGCTTTTTTTAGATGATCTGAAACTGGCAACCCCGGTAGCGGTAGTTGCGAATATTCCTTATCAGATTACAACCCCGATCCTCTTTCGGCTGATCAAGTACCGGCATCTTTTTTCCCGGGCTATTCTGATGATGCAGGAGGAGGTTGCGGCCCGGATTATGGCCGCGCCCGGCGGGCGCGATTATGGCCGTTTAACCGTTGGTGTCGGTATCCATTGTGATATTGACTCGGGGTTCAAGGTTGCCCCCGGTGCCTTTTCGCCGCCGCCCAAAGTATGGTCGCGGGTTTTACGCTTTGAATTTCTTTCACAACCGCGCTATAAGATTGCTGATCAGGAGCTTTTTGATCGTCTAATCCTGGCCTTTTTCAGCCAGCGGCGGAAACAGATTATTAATCCTCTAAGAGGAATCCTGACCAATCTTAAACGTGATGAAATATGTGAAAAACTGGTGGCGTCAGGCTTTGCCCCAGATGCCCGACCGGCAACCCTGGCTCCGGAAGAGATGGTCCGCCTGGC
>JAOZQE010000075.1:3534-9725 GCA_029932385.1 bacterium
ACAGCTAACATGAACCACTTACAGCTTACAACTTATAGCTTAAAGCTTAAAAAATCATGCTGCGAAAAATTATAAAAATTCTACTTATTCTCATATTCCTGGTGATTCTCGCCGGGGTCGGTTCGGTGGCCGGAATATTCTATTATTATGCCCAGGATCTGCCGCAAATTACCTCGCTGAAAGACTATCACCCTTACACTATGACCGAGGTCTTTGCTGATAACGGTGAATTGATCGGCCGCTTCGGCATTGAAAAGCGGAAGATTGCCCCGATTGAAGAGATTCCGGATCTTTTGAAGAAAGCCTTTATTGCCAGTGAGGACAGTCGTTTTTATGAGCATAAAGGGCTTGACTTTTTTGGTATTGCCCGGGCAATGGTGAAAAATGTCGAGGCCGGGAAAATTGTTCAGGGGGGAAGTACGATAACCCAGCAGGTAACCAAATCTCTTCTCCTGACTCCGGAACGTAAATTTAAAAGAAAGATCAAAGAGGCCATACTGGCTTATCGTATTGAAAAATATCTCTCTAAAGATGAGATTCTTTTTATCTATTTGAACCAGATATATCTCGGGCACGGTATGTACGGGGTCGAGATGGCATCGCAGCGCTATTTCGGCAAGAAAACCCGCGATCTTAATCTGGCGGAGATGACGACAATCGCGGGTATGCCGAAAGCTCCGAGCCGGCTTTCACCGATTAAATTTCCAAAGCGTTCTAAAGCCCGTCAGCATTATGTGCTCGAACAGATGTTTGATCGGCATTTTATTTCGGAAGAAGAGTTCAACGAGGCTCTTGATACCAGTGTGGTATTGGTTTCGAAAGCCGATCCTTCGGCCAAAACTCCCTATTATACTGAGCATGTCCGGCGTTATCTTGAGAAGAAATACGGCTATGATAAACTCTATAAAGAGGGAATGCAGGTCTATACCGGGGTCAATGTCGCCTGGCAGCAGGCGGCCCGGCGGGGAATCGATAAAGGGTTGCGTGACTTGGCCAAAAGACGGGGGTTCCGGGGCCCTTTGCAGCATCTTGAGGATGAAACCGCTAAAACAGACTTTCTCGCTGAACTCGAGAAAGAGCGCCTGCAAATGGTTGACTCGGGACTTATGCCGGGAGATTACTGTAAAGCTCTGGTGCTGATTGTTGATGATACTAAGAAAATGGTAACTGTTGACCTTGGCGGGATTCAAGCGACGCTGGCTCTGAAAGAGATGGCCTGGGCCAGACGGCCGAAGTCGGACGGTACCCGCTACGCCCGGGCGCAGATAAAGAAACCCTCAGCCGCCCTGACCGTAGATGATGTTGTTCTGGTTAAAATCAAAAAGGTGGGTGACGGTGAAACGCCTGAAATTCAGGTGCGTCTCGAAGAGCTGCCCGAGGCCGAAGCCGCATTGCTGGCTCTAGAGTCGCACAGCGGTCTGGTTAAGGCGATGGTCGGCGGCAAGGATTTCCAGACGAGTGAATTCAACCGGGCGATCCAGTCACGGCGTTCTCCGGGGTCTGCGTTCAAGCCGATTATCTATGCCGCCGGTCTCGATAATGGCCTGACTCCGGCTTCAATCTTTCTTGATAGTCCGATTGTCTATAAAGACGATGGCAATGACTGGAGTGCCTCTTGGAAACCGCGTAATTATGAACAGAAATTTTACGGCCCGACAACCGTGCGTCAGGCTTTGATTCATTCACGGAATCTGGTGACGATCAAGATCCTGCGTCAGGTTGGTATTCGTAAAGTTATTAACTATGCCAGAAAAATGGGCTTTGCTTCAACCCTTAATGCCGATTTGACTCTGGCTTTAGGGTCGTCCGGGGTCTCATTGATGGAATTGACTACCGCTTACGGAGTTTTTGCCAACCAGGGCCGTCTTATAAAGCCGATTTTTGTTAAACGGGTTGAAGATCGTCACGGTGAGATTTTAGAAGAGCGGGAGAGTGTGGCCACCGGCGGCCTTGAACTCTCGTCACTCTTGCCCCCGGATTCCAAACCGGTTATCTCAGCTCAGACCGCCTATATTATGACCAGTATGCTGGCGGATGTGGTTAAGCGGGGTACCGGCCGCCGGGCCGCCCAGGCCTTGAAGAGGCCGCTGGCCGGTAAAACCGGAACCACCAACGACTATTTTGATGCCTGGTTTATGGGGTTTGCGCCGCAGTTGGTAACCGGGGTCTGGGTCGGTTTTGATGAGTTGAAACCTCTGGGCCGCCATGAAACCGGGGCCCGCACCGCCTGTCCCATCTGGATCGATTTTATGCAAGCAGCCTTAGCTGAGATGCCGCCGGAGAACTTTAAGGTTCCGGATGGGATAGTCTTTGCCAACATTGATGAAAAAACCGGTCTTCTGGCCGATGTTAAAAGTAAGAAAACCCTTTTTGAGTGTTTCAAAGAGGGTACTGCTCCCACCGAAATTTCACCTTCGGCAGTCTCGGAAGAGCTTGAAGAGAGCCTTTTCGGTAATGAGTAATATACAGGTTTTAAGAAGAGACTATTATGGCAAAAATTGACGAGCTTTTGAAGTTGATGATTGAACACAATGCTTCCGATCTCCATATTACTTCCGGTTCTTCACCACTTCTTAGGATTGATGGTGAGTTGGAAAAGATTGCCTATCACGAACTCAGTGAAGATGAGGTAAAGCTTTTAGTTTATGAGATTATTACCGAGTCCTTGATTGAACAGCTCGAAGCCGACTGTGATCTTGATTTTGCCTATGAAATTGATGGTATCGCCCGTTTTCGGGCCAATATCTATTATAAATACGGCGGGATGGGGGCTGCATTCCGCCTGATTCCACGAGATATCAAAACCTTCAGCGATCTCGGCCTCCCCCCGGCGATCAGAACCCTGTCACGCCTGCGTAAGGGTCTGGTTATTGTGACCGGCCCGACCGGCAGTGGTAAATCAACCACTTTGGCGGCGATGATTGATCTTCTGAATAAAGAACGTAAAGCGCATGTGATTACCCTTGAAGACCCGCTGGAATTTATTCATGAGAATCAGACCTGCCTGATTATGCAGCGTCAGGTTGGAGTTCATGTTAAAAGTTTTGCCAGTGGTCTGCGGGCGGCGTTGCGGGAAGACCCGAATGTTATTATGGTTGGGGAGATGC
Source organism: bacterium (assembly GCA_029932385.1). Classification (GTDB taxonomy): domain Bacteria; phylum Desulfobacterota; class Anaeroferrophillalia; order Anaeroferrophillales; family Tharpellaceae; genus Tharpella. The sequence continues at coordinate 6,642 of JAOZQE010000075.1, forward strand.
GGGATCTGGAAACTATAGCTCTGGCGATTACTGCGGCTGAGGTTGGGCTGCTGGTTTTTGGAACCCTGCACACCAGCAGCGCGGCCAAGACCGTTGACCGTATCATTGATGCCTTTCCCAAAGACCAGCAGGGTCAGATCAGAACCATGCTTGGCGAGTCCTTGAAAGGTGTTATCGCCCAGCAGTTGTTGAAAAAGGCGGATGGCAAGGGCCGGGTTGCAGCCCTGGAAATCCTGGTCGGGTCACAGGCGGTGGGTAATTTAATTCGTGAAGGAAAAACCTTTCAGATTCCGTCGGCTATGCAGACCGGCAAAAAACTCGGCATGCAGACCATCGACCAGCATCTTGAGGTGTTGGTTGAAGAGGGGCAGATCAGCAAGCAGGAAGCTTTTATTTATGCCGATGAAAAAGCTAAGTTTGCTCTGGATGAGTGAATCGCGAAAAAAGGCAATTTTCAAGGTGCTCTAAATTGTCACCTCTTTTATGTCCCGCAACTCTTCATCAAGCAGACGGCAGCCCTCCAGCATGATCGCTTCCGTACTTCCAAAAACATTTCTTTCCGGCAGTTTATCCGGGGTTTCAACCTGAAAAAAGCCGTCCTCCCAGTTTAACAACTCGTAGACTGCGGGCTCACCCTCCAGGTTTTTGTAGCTGGCGTAGATGATTTCTCCGGCATGGAGGTAGACTGTCGCTTGGTTGTTCTCCTGATCGGTCAATTTAATCAGGGCATCTTTTTCCCGGTTGGCCAGAATCTGGACCGTCTCCATAAAACCCATCTCCTGGAGTGAACCCGAAACCCCGCTGCCGATGATCTGATTCTGCGTACTCCGGCTGCGTTGGATAAAGCGATTCATCTTCAGGAAAAGAACCTGATAGCTGCTCTCCTTGGAGAGAAAATCGTCAGCTCCGGCAGTCAGGGCTTTAGATATTATTTTGTCATGATCTTCCGCCGTGAAGAATATAAACGGCAGATTTGGATTGTTCCTTTTAGACTCCTCACAGAATTTGATGCCGTTGTAATTATCGTCTCCAATTTCACTGATAATTAAAAGAGGATGCTGTTGTTTCCGGAAGGCTACAGCCTGCTCGGCATTCTGGACGAAATTGAGCTCATAATTCTCTTTGACAAGCCGGTTGTAAAGATCACCGTGGTCACGTTCGAAGGTGGGGTCGATAATCAGGATTACACCGCTGCAACGAGCGCGTCCGTTAAGGTGCTGTTCATGGCTGATGATTTGTAAAAGCTCTTCCGCCAGTTGTTTGTCGATCAAGCCTGCCGGTTCCCGGTCAAGTTGCCGGTAAAAGTCGTTGGCGGTAATCTCTTGATCGATGCCGGGGTCGAGCTTTTCAATAAACCATATTAGTAGGGTGATTATTCTGCTTTCAATCGGGGAAACTGCTGCCGGGTGGTTGATTTTGGCGATGATTTCGGAGAGTCCGAAGCTGTCTTCAATTTTTTCCAGCATGATCGCGGACTTATCGTAGGGCAGCACTGGAACCAGGGAGAAGATATTCTTTCCGGGGGTATTATCATTATCGTTGAGATGGCCGATCTCCTTCAGGTAGATGGCCAAAAGCAGAGCCTGTTGTGACTTGCGCTTAAGTCCCGAGGTCGTGACCAGGAGCCGGGCATAGTGGGCTGTGATCCGGCAAGCGCCGGTGATTTCCGGCCGGTTTATGGTCAGGGTATTAAAAAATAGTTTGACGGCCGCCAGGTAGTTGCGAAACAGCTCTTCCGAAGAGAGCTCTTCCCCGAGAATAATTCCTCCGAGATTACCGAAATAGCGGATCTCCACCTGGAGTTTATGCTCGCTGATGGAATTTCCCAGGTGTCGAGTGCGGGATCTGAAAATACGCCGGGTTAAAAGGTAGGCCGCGTCTTCTGCCAATAGCTCCTTGATTGCTTCATCCGCATCGATTACAGCTGTGATTCGGTATCCTTCCTGCTCCAGAAGAGCACTCATCAGGCCCCGGAATTTATGGTCAGGCTCGATCAGAATTACTCTTTTCCCATTAATCTTGACCGTATCGCTATGGTTGCTGGCGGGGCCTCCGGCCGGTAGCTTAACGCTTTTGTCGGGGTTGTTGTCAGCATCAATAATTTTGAAATCAAACGGGAGCTTGATCTCAAGCGTCTCCCGTTTGATTTGCTGGTTCAGGTAGTAGTGGCTGATAGCATCTTCAATTTCAACGCGTGAGGCGACCTGCCAGTCAATTTTGCCGCCCCGGGCCAACTGTGTGACCTGACTTTTGCAGATGTCACTGTCCGGTTCACAGCCGACAATTGTAAATTGCTGACCAGCCTCTTTCGCGGCCGGCAGTACCAGGGTTCTTTTGACAAAGGGAAGGGGAAAACGTTCTTTGGCAGGAGCGTCGATGCCGTTATGAAAAATCGGATAATAGGGGAGTTTGTAATGGATTGAGTATGCCCGGCCGAGTTTGGCGTAATCAGCCAGGCCCATAAAAATGAGGCTCTCTTCGAGGCTCTCATTTTCAGCGTTCCGCTGGCGCTCTCTGGCATTGCGCAGCCCTTTTTCAGAGAGCAGTTTCTTTTCTATCAAGATTTCAGCCAGTCTGTTGTCGGTAAGCATCATCGCCCTTATGCAGCTCTGCGGTTAAGCTGAATTGTTGTATACAGTATCTGTTTTGTAAACGAAATTCTGATTTATTGCAAGTGGTTTGCTTGAGAATGAGAAGTATAGCTTGCTGGCCAGATACGGTTGTTGCTGGTTGTAATTATTATGTAATCAGGTAACCGAAATGGATTAATGAAAAAGCCTGAATGACAAAAAGTGTCATGCTATGATGACAAAAAATGTCAAATACGTGACTTATATCAGTTTTTTTATCATTAATATATGAGATCTCGTATTAATATTATTTGTGTTGATAACTTATTGAAATTAAAAAGTTAAATATTAAAAGATAGCATTTTATCAGACAAGTTTGATGTTTGGCATTATCATTGCATTAAACTGCCATACAGCAAAAAACGAAAACCGTTTTAAGCAGAGTGCAATTATCTTTAAATCGTAAAAAGGTTAAGAAAAACTAAACCCAAAAAGGAGAAAGTTATGAAGAAGA
>JAOZQE010000014.1 GCA_029932385.1 bacterium
TTGTTGGTTTTGGAGTTATGGGGGCCGCGATTGCCTTAAATGCTGCGGGCGCCGGCTACAAAGTTATCTACAAAGAGCTTAACGATGAGCTGGTTGCCGGCATGTTCGAACGCTGGGTCACCAAACCTTTAAGCAAAAGAGTCGCCAAAGGTAAAATCAGCCAGGACGACATGGATAAGTTGACTGGCCAGATCAGCGGCACCAGCAGCTACGCCGACCTGAATGAGTGTGATCTGGTTATCGAAGCAGCGATCGAAAAGATGGATCTTAAGATTGAAGTCTTCGCCGAGCTCTCTAAAGCCTGTCGTAAAGATGCAATCCTGGTCAGTAACACATCTACTTTCCTGATTGAAAAACTGATGGCCAAGGTCGATAATCCGGGCCGGACTGCGGGCCTGCACTACTTCTTCCCGGCCAACATCAACCGTCTGGTTGAAGTTATCCGGCAGACCGAAACTACTGATGCAACCTACTCCGCCCTGATGGAATTTGCTAAAAAGAATCGCAAGGTCGCGATTACGGTCAAGGATTTCCCGGGCTTTGCCGTCAATCCGGTATTTATCGCCAGCTACATTGTCCTTGACTGCTTCTACGGCGACAAATTTAATGCCGCCAGCCTGGAAAGTATCTCACAGGAGGCTTTAGGCCTCAGATTCGGAATCATGTGGGTTCAGAACGGTGCCGGCTTAGGCACCTGTTTTCACGCCGGCAATTCGATGGTTGAATATTTAAGAGATGCTAACACCGGCTATCCGGTAATGTGCGATCAGCTTAAAAAACAGTTTGAATCCGGCGCTCTCTGGAATCTCGAAGATGGCCCGGTTACTGAGGATGCGGCTGACCGGACTTTGGTTAAAGAGCGTCTTTTGGGAGCGATCTTTGCCATTTCAACTCACCTGATTGAGCATGATGTGGTCAGCCCTGACGACCTTGAACTCGGCATCATCACCTCTCTCGCATGGCCCAAAGGACCTCTGGCCCTGATGAATGAACTCGGCATGGAAGAGAGTGCTCGCCTGATCAAGGTTGCGGTTGCCGCCGGAGATTTCAAACTGCCGAAAAAATTCGTCGACAACGACCTGACCCCGTGGACGCTGAAAGGCTGATATTTTTCAACGAACATTTTACTGATTAAACCAAAAAGAGTACGAAAGTCACAAAACCTGACTTTCGTACTCTTTTTGGTTGAACTCTATCTCAATACCAGTGAACCTTCTCCGACATCAGGAGTGTTGGTAAGGTTGCGGAGGTTCGGATGAAGTTCGGCGATATCCACAGCGAAAATATCAGTATAGGTTGCGACTGTGTGATCTTTACCAACAAAGATTATACTCTTGCTGTCTGATGTGAAACAAAGAGTTCCTGTGTCGAAATCGTCATATATTGGGTATATATTTCCCGTGTCAAGCCATTGGAAATAGCCATCGTCAGGTCTAATCAGGACGATTCGTCTTTGTTGCTTAGAGCCTTCCGGTCGAGAAGGGTCAAGGGCAATAGTAGCAATCCATTTTCCGTCAGGACTGGTTCTGGCGCACTCAAATATTGTTGTCAGGCCGGTTGCTGCAGTGAGGTTGGTTATCTCATAACTGTGCAAAAAAGCCGAGTATAGAACAGTCGTCTCACGATTTCCCCATTCAGTTGGATAGGAGAATGACGCCAAATCTCCAGAATCACTAACATCAACATATTCTACCTCGGTATAGGATGGGGCTCCGGTTGAAGTTATCAGGTGCCAATTTGCCCCTGTATGATGAGTAGAGTAAAGGTTGTTACGTTCTGCAAAAACCAGTTTCTGAGCATCACGGGAGATGCTCAGAGCATTGGGGTCTAAACGGGGTTCCCCGTAACTGTCATATGGTTTGGTATCAAAGTGGACGTGTCCTGGAGGACGTTCACCATTAATCCAGATGTTACAAATGCCATTATGGTGGTTAGAATCATTATCATACCATTGCCCTTCGAAAAAGACTCCACCTGAACCAGTAACATCAACCAGTCCGGCATCATGAATATCTATTTTTTTAAGCTCTCCCCTAGGGGATGGCAGGAGGTCAATGGCCGTACCTCTGCCCCAGTCCGGAACCGCAATCAGTTGATCATCGTAGTCCGAGCCAAAGCCAGCGTTAACAAATAGGACCACCGTCCCGTTGTCGGTTATACCCACTATCTTTGGATATCTTTCGGGGCCATTAATTGTGTTAATATCCCAGGAACTGCCATCTCCCAGATTATGCATAACCAATTTCCCGCGCAGATTTTCTCTCGTTGCAGCGTTATAGGATATCATGCCGGTTCCAGTATAGGCCAGATCATAGGCATCATAATCCGCGCCGAAATAAGCAAGGAAATTTCTCCAGGCAACATCTTCAACTATCCAGTTGAAAAGAGATAAAATATCCAGAACTTCGTTAACAGCCTCAGCAGCATGAACGGTTAGCAGGCTGGCAATGCAACCCACAGAATCACTGATAAGACTCTTTATAGTATCGCTATCGGTTTGAGATATGAGCCCCGGATCTTCCAGAACCCGGGCAAAAATTGATTGCAATCCCCGAAAAAGACCTGAGCTTACCAAAAGATCTATGCAGTCACTGGGGAGTATGCCGCCTATACTTTTAAGCATATCTAAATAACAGTACACAAAATCAACTGCGTTAACCTGGATTGTAAGTAGTGTGTCGTTATCCATCGCTTCCTTCTGTTTTGCACCCCACCCTCCTTTCCATTTGTAGATGGGAAGAGCGCGAATAACAGAACGGAAGGTTTCGATTTTATCAGAGGCAATAATATCACTGCGTTCTGAATAAGTGCTTGGCATACCTTTAAGTTGCCCTGAACAAACTTTATATACAAATTCTGCCATCGTATAGCTTTCCGAAGGGATCATGTTGGATCGTGGAGAGAGAAAATATTTATTGCTCTTGGCAGTACCGGTCTTTATTACAGAGAAGTTTCTTGCTTTATTGATCGCTTTCACTTTGCCGGTTTTGTCGAGTAGTTTCAGATTAATACCAGTTCCCAGTTCAACCGTTTGTCCGACTCCAATAATCTTGGCAACAGTTGCTGATGCTGATCGCAGAGCTCTGGAGGGCTTATTCGAACCATCTGTTTGGAAGCGTTGGCTGCGCATTGCCTCGGCTTCACTGGCCGACACTCCTAACATGAAAAAACCGACCGCCCGGCGGGAGTTATATTTCGTAAGTTCTGCCACTCCCATGGCGGGATGATAGAGATAGACCTGGCCGTCTTTTTTAATCCCGACAATTCTATCTTCGGGCAGAGGGACTGAGCCTTCATAGGATTGTCCCTGGTAGATGATCGTCGCATTGGGAACAACAAGAGTGCCGTTGAAAAAACCGGCGCTGCCGTCGGGAATATCTGCTGGCGGTGGGGTTGGTTTGGCAGGAGCGGAAAAAGAGGTCTGCCATAAATAATATGTATCGAGAGAATCGGGCGGTGTCAAAATAAAATTAAAGTTGTAAGCACCGCCAGGCAGGAGCGAGACCGGAATATCTCCAAAAGGTTTTTCATTGATCTTTCCGGTTGCTGATTGTTTCCATTTAACCAGGCCGCTTTGTGAGAACGGGTGGAAACTTCCATCCTGACCAAGCATGAAAAATTCATTCTGGTCAATAGCCGGAGCCTGCAGAGCCAAATATGCATCATAAGGTCCGGACGGGTTTTCAAGTTTAATCTCGATACTTACGGTATCACCGTCTACAGCCACATTCCCGACGCCAATGGGCTTGCACACGGCCGGGTCTATTCCGGTCTGAGCTGAAATCGTGGGGGGATATGCGGGATAGTCAACTTTTTCGGTGGGCAGGGGTAAAACTTCCCCGGTAGCTGTCCCAGTCCCGGTACCCGTAAGCGCGATGGTCAGGGTCGGATAAGTCTTATTATTGGATGAGATAATTAATCGCGCGCTTTTCGCTCCGGTTGATGTTGGATTAAATGTTATGTCCACGGAGTGGGAGCCATTAGCCGGAACTGTCGGACAATCAGGGGTTGCCCAGAACATAGCAGCATCGGGTCCCGTAATGTTGACTGCCGTGATAATTCGTTCCGAAGTTCCGGGGTTGCTTATTTTAATGCTTTTTCTAGCGGTTTGCCCCACACCGACTGAACCGAATACCACGGTATGATCAACCCCTGTGTCAATGGTTGCGGTAATCGTAAACGAGGTCTTTGAAGCATTTAGATTCAGTACGGCCGCATACCACGTTCCGGCCCGCAGAGCCGGCGTCGAGGTCGGGGTTATTGATATCGTTTCATCAGCGCCAGAACCGTCTGAGTGGATATCCGCATCGGCGGCGAGCTCACCGACGGTACTTGCCGAAAGGGGGCTTCCATATTTGAGATAAAGATCCAGAAGTCCACTACCACCAGTGACAGAAACCGTCATCCCCGTGGCCCCATCAGGTACTACCATACTGAAATTCGCATAGGTCTTGCTGTTAATAGAGGTATTAAAAGGAACGCCATTTTCCAGACCAGACCAGGCATTAGATGTAAACATAATAACCAGAACCAGTACAATTAGAGAGCTTAGATTGACTTTACGATTTTTTTTCATCTGACTATCCTCTAAGTTTTGGGCTATTTTAAGGGTAAATAGTCACCTGATTCAGGTTTAGGAAACATTAGCTGCCCTGTCAAATTTGACGGACAATAACCTGATTGTAATTTCAAAAAAAACTCTACACCTTTGGAGTTGAGGAAGTTCTCTATTTTTTTGCTGCCACGATCTTTTTGGCGAGGGCTAGAATTTCGCGAAAAGGGTGGTGTACCTGCGTTGTATCAATGGTTATAATCGTATCGGTGATCGTGCCGTAACGGGTGGGATCGCCACTCTCCTGTAGGTGATGGGAGATAATATCCCTAAGCTCAGTCTCTGTTCCCATCATGATATGGCGCTCATCGGTCGCGACAATATCCTTAATGGTTGCCCGCTTGCGGGTCCGAATGAAGTATTGTGACCCCAGAGTCGCTCCGCGCAGAGCATGGCCGCTATCCCAGGCAATGGCTTTCAAAGCGATGAAGATTCCGGTAAAGGTGTCACCGGCACCCAGGGTGGAACTCAGCTCATCCACAAAATCGTCGCCGCAGACAATCTGCCGATCAGCGTAGCGCATTTTAAAGATCGTATCCTCTGGCATCTGCGCCTTTTTCCAGTAAAGCAGGGCTCGGGACGGGGTCAGACGTTCGGTATAACGCACGCCTTTGCTGCCATCAGTCAGCAGCAGCCGGCCGCCTTTGTTATTCTCTCCTTTTTTACCCTGATTCATGTGCCGGACCAGCTGCCGCATAACAGCATCCTGACCCTTACGCCGGATAATCCGGTCAAGCAGCATAAGTTCATCAACATTCAAAATTATATACTGGATAAAAGGAATCACAGCATCGTATAAAAGCTCCTCACGATCTCTGAAAAAACGCTCTTTTTGAGAAGTGTAGTAACGGGCTTCAACTAAAGCATCGAAACACTTAAACAGGGTCTTGGTCGGGCAGAGAAACGTGGTCACTGAGCTGGCGTAAGCAGTATTCAGGAGACGGCAGACCAGACGCAGCTCTTCCGGATTGGTCAGTGAATTTATAATCAGATTGGTTTTTACAAAATCTTTGTCCTTACGTAGTTTATACTCAAGATCAAAATAGCGCTGAGCCAGTTTCTCCGCTGGAATCACTTCTTCATTAGTGCAATTGGAGAGGACAATCCGATCCAGACGCCGATCGGCCGCCTCATCCTCAATCGTTATAACATAACTTTCACGCGGCAGCAGACCATCAACATGCATATCTACCATATTGCCAATGGTAACCTTGAAATCATGATAGAACTTCTTAATCAATTTAAACTTTGGAGTTTTTACATCAAAAAAGAAGAGATGTTCGTACTTGATACCGAAACTATCGGACTCCAGCTCGGGAGAATCGTAAAGGGAACGAATAGCCTCAATCAAATTGCGGTTGTTGCCGCCGAGTTGAATTTGGGTCGGTTTTTCAACCTGAACCAGTTTGAGATCATTTTCATCCCTGATGATCTCAGGATAGGCCTGTTTAAGTTCGGCTAATATCGCGGCCAGATCAAACGAACACAAACTTAATCCCGTATGCTCGGTATGTTTGCCGCCCAGAGCCATAGTGTAATAATACTTTTCATTGACCTTCTGGACCTCACAGGCAGCCATCGGGTTAACATATAATGGCTGTTTTTCATCCTCAATCTGACAGACAAAAATGGTCCCCAACGGCAACAGGATCTTATCGTCAATCATGATAAGATCATTCGCAACCGCCCGGAAGATCTCTTTAAGAGAAGGAGTTATGATGTAATCGAAAACCGGTATTCCGCCGAGAAAGATAAAACGGCTCTGACTGCTGGATGCCATTAGTACCTCCAGATAAATTCATGCTTGATTTTTATAAGCGACCTGTGTTAAACACCGTCCCCTTGAAATAAAATTATTTTTCAATAGATTCGGCCCATCTGAAAGCCCAAAGCATTTCGGAAAAGGTCTTAAGATTTATTAATGGAGTAGGAAGATGGCCAAAGTTTGTGAAATCTGCGGTAAAAAACCGCTTGTCGGCAATAATGTGAGTCACGCGCACAACAAGACCAAAAAAGTCTGGCAACCTAATCTACAGAGCGTGAATGCGGTTGTCAACGGACATAAACGTAAGCTTAAAGTTTGTACCCGTTGTATTCGTTCCGGCGCAGTCACCAAATAATCAAGTAATGCCCGAATACCGACCACCCGATATCGGAATGCAGTGATGATATCGGGTTTTTGTCGTTTTCGGCCTTAAAACCATCCTGGCATCAACTTATCCGGGTAACCTGATAGACTCCCTTAACCGCACGCAGAGCCATTTTCACCCTTTTCAAGTGATCAAGATCATTGATCTGAACCTCAAAATAGCAGTGCGCCTTCTGATCGATAGTAGTTTTCATAGAGCCGCTGGTAATATTTGCCCCCTGACTGCTGATCGCGGTACCCAGAGCGACCAGTAACCCCTTTGCATCCTCGCACATCACCTTGATCTTAACCAGATGGGAACTTGAACGTTCAAGATTCCAGGAGACATCCATATAACGTTCCGAATTTGCCTGATCAACATGGCGACAATTGCGCCGGTGAATTGTCAACCCCCGGCCCCGGGTAATAAAACCAATTACGTCATCCCCCGGCAACGGATTGCAGCACTTGGCAAAGCGCACCATGACATCATCAATATCCTTGATTGAGATACCATCACGAACTGGTTTTTGGGAACTTTTCTTCTCCTCTTTCTCGCCCTTACCCTTCTGCGAATTGCGCAGTTCCGGGAATATCCGGTTTATCACCTGCCGGGCGGAAAGTTTTCCCCGGCCGATAGCCGCCAGCAGAGCCTCAGCATGTTTAAGTGAAAATTCCTCGGCCGCAGCCTGCATTTTACCACTCTTCAAAGTCTGATTAAATGACCGCTTAACCCGGCTGAAAGCTTTTTCGCAAAGCTCGCGTCCCAGTTCAATGCTGCGCCGCTCCTCCTCTTTTTTCACCCACTGCCGGATTTTGGTCCGAGCCTTGCTGGTTTTAACAAAGGCGAGCCAGTCTTTATTAGGATGCTGCCGGGTCGAGGTGACAATTTCAACCATCTCACCGTTTTTCAGCTGATAACGCAGCGGCACCAGCTTACCGTTGACTTTTGCCCCGCTGCAGTGATCACCGACCTTGGAGTGAATACTGTAGGCCATGTCGATCGGGGTCGAACCATTAGGAAGCTCCTTGACCTCTCCGGTCGGGGTAAAAACATACACCGCCTCGGAGAAAAGATCGATCTTGACCGAATCTAAGAACTCACCCGGATTATCAACATCCTGCTGCCACTCGATCATCTGCCGCAGCCAGTCCATCTGCTTACGGTCATGGTCGTCGAGCTGGTAACCCTCTTTATAGTGCCAATGGGCCGCAATCCCCATCTCGGCAATCTGATGCATCTCATGGGTTCGAATCTGGAACTCGACATGGCGGCCGTCCGGACCGATAACCGTAGTGTGCAAAGACTGGTACATATTGGCCTTGGGAATACCGATAAAATCCTTAAAACGACTCGGTAGCGGCCGCCAGAGAGAGTGAATGATCCCTAAAACATTATAACACTCAGCTTTATCGTTCACCAGAATCCGGAAGGCGATAATATCGTAGATCTGTTCGAAAGCGATATCCCGACGAACCATCTTGCGATAGATACTGTAAAAATGTTTGAGCCTTCCTGCAATCTGAGCCTGGATACCATTATGGGATAGATTGCGCTGCACCAATTTAATAATTGTCTCGATAAAGACCCGACTTTCGAGCTCTTTCCGCGTGACCTTGTCTTCAAGTTCGCGATAGACTGCCGGCTGCAGATAACGCAGAGATTGGTCTTCGAGTTCCTGTTTTATCCAGGAGATGCCCAGACGGTTGGCAAGCGGGGAGTAGATATCCAGGGTTTCCTGGGCTATCGCCTGCCGCCGGGCACTTTTCTGGAAATCCAGGGTTCTCATATTGTGGACACGATCGGCAAGTTTAATTATCAGAACCCGAATATCCTTAACCATAGCGAGAATCATCTTGCGATAGTTCTCGGACTGATGTTCACGGGAGCTCTCAAATTTTATCTTGCTGATTTTGGTCAGGCCTTCAACCAGAGCGGTAATTTCGTCACCAAACCTGAGGCTTAGATCCTCAAGTGAGGTCATGGGGTCATCTTCCAAGGTATCATGGAGAAGCCCGGCAGCGATACTGGCGACATCCATCTTCATTTCAGCCAGTATATTAGCCACCTCGATCGGATGAACCATATAGGGTTCCCCGGAGAGACGAACCTGGTTGCGATGGGCGTAGGCGCTGTAAGCGTAGGCTTTACGAATGATATCAAAATCGGCCGAGGGATAGTAGTCGGCGACCTTATCTATAATGTCATTCGCTCTAATCATGCAGTATTGGGAGAGTGGAGGTTATCGATTTCAAACTTGCAGATTCTAACGCAGATGGGCATCGGGGAAACCCGCATCATGCAACTGAACCAAAACCGTATCAGCATTCTCTTGAACCTGGACACTGTCCAGGAGCAGAATAGAGTGCGGCATCTTAATGGTGACCTTTTGCACTTTAGGCGTAAATCCAGCTGCACAATATAATTTTTTCCAGTCATCAACGCTACTTTGCAGATAGAAAGAAGCGATGACGACATTGTATCTGCCGTCCAGTTTCAGAAGGAATGGATCATCCCCTTTCTCCCGAGCGACAGCCATCATCGTCAAAGCCTTACGGCGCTCAGTAAAGGGACCCAGAAAAACTCTGGAAATCGGGGTCGGCCGTGATACCACCTCGGTTCTAGTCTTAAAATTTAAAGCTTTAAGCCGTTTTTCATAACGCATGAGATTACTGTGCAGAACATATTCACCCGCAACAATCACAGGATTGGCCGGGGCGGTAACCGAAGTTTCCACCGTTGCCGGAGATGCACTCTCCTTTTCTGAGACATCCTCTTTTCCGGCTACTGCCGCACCGCCGGTCGTACTCTCAGAGTCGACGGCAACATCTGCACCAGATTCTGTAACGGCTTCGGTCGGGGGTAATAAAGCGATGGTAACCATCTGCTCCCCGACACTAACCGCCTCAACCTCAGTCGCTGCCGTTTTCACGGCAACCTTAAGTTCGCTGGTCGGAGATGATAACGAAGCAATCACCTCAGGCACACTGGAAATCGGCCGTTCCGGCATTCGAACCGGTGGAGAATCGGCGAGAGAATAGTAAAATCCGGTCAGAACGATAAGAGCAATCACCATCTCACAAACCAGGATCTTCTTCCAGGGATTGCCTTGATTTTGCCCGGACTCTACTCCGGCAATGGATTTGGTCATCAAAAAACCTAGCCTTCCTCTTTGGCAGCCTCAACGATCTTGGCAGTCAGGTGGCTGGGAACCTCCTCATAATGAGAAAATTCCATCGTGAACATTCCCCGGCCGCCGGTCATTGAACGCAGATCCGGAGCATACTTCAGAACTTCGGACATTGGCACCTGCGCTTTGATTAGCTGGCTGTTGGCCATCGGCTCAACTCCGTTAACCTTGCCCCGGCGACTGTTCAAATCACCGATGACATCACCCATATAATCGTTGGGAACATTGATATCCATCAACATAATCGGTTCTAAAAGAGTCGGTTTAGCATCAATCACACCCTTTTTGAATGCCATTGACCCGGCAATCTTAAAAGCCATCTCAGATGAGTCGACTGAATGATAGGAACCATCATACAGAGTCACCTTGATATCAACAACCGGATATCCGGCTAATACGCCACCGGCCATTGCTTCCTGAACACCCTTCTCCACCGCAGGTATATATTGACGCGGAACGACACCACCAACAATACTATTGACAAACTCAAACTCACCGCCCTTCGGCAGAGGCTCAATCTTCAACCAGACATCACCGAACTGGCCCCGGCCGCCGGACTGTTTTTTATGACGTCCCTGCAGTGAAACCGACTTTTTGATGGTCTCTTTGTATGGCACTTTCGGCGCATCCAATTCAACATCAACCCCGAATTTACGTTTAATCCGGTCGACCGTCACCTCAACATGAACCTGCCCCATACCGGAAATAACCAACTCTTTAGTCTGCTCATTACGTTTAATGTGAATCGTTGGATCTTCAGCCATCAAACGCTGGAGAGCACTACCGAGTTTCTCTTCATCACCTTTACTTTTAGGCCTTAAAGAGAAAGAGATCACCGGTAACGGGAGATCAAACCCTTTCAACCTGAGCTGCGCTTTTTCATCACAAAGTGTGTCCCAGGTAACGGTCTCCTTCAATTTGGCAACCGCGACGATATCTCCGGGTACACATTTGGCAACCGGAACCTGTTTGTTGCCTTCAAGCTTCAGTAACTGACCGATACGCTCTTTGCGATCCCGGGTACTGTTAAAACAGGTAGAATCCGAAGTCAGAGTGCCGGTATAGACACGAAAAATTGAAAGTTGACCGGTAAAGGGGTCGGAAATAGTTTTGAAAACCAATGCTGAAAAAGGTGCCGCCGCATCGGCCTTAAGTTCCTGATCTTCGCCTTCAGCCAGATTTTCGGCAAATTGGGCCGGGCGCTCTAAAGGTGAAGGAAGACATTCACACATAATATCCATCAGGGGCTGGATGCCGATATTTTTGAGTGCTGAACCACAGACTACCGGCACAAACTTACCGGTCATACAACCTTCACGGGTCGCCCGGCGGATATCATCCACCGAGATATCTTCACCACCCAGATATTTTTCCATCAGATCGTCATCAGCCTCAACCGCACGTTCGATCATCGCCTCACGAGCTTCCTCGGCCTCAGCCTGCAAATGTTCCGGAATCTCTTCAGTGGTGAACTTGCCACTCTGATCGTTACCGTAGCGCAGAGCCTTCATGGTCACCAGATCAATAACCCCGACAAAGTCCTCCTCTTTACCAATTGGAATCTGTAAAACCAACGGGTAACATTTGAACGTCGACTCCATTTCACCCACCGCCCGGTTGAAATCAGCACGTTCACGATCAAGCTTACTGATAAAAACAACCTTGGGAATCTCGAATTCATCGGCATACTTCCAGACCGCTTCAGTTTGAACTTTGACCCCGGAGATGGCACTGACAATGACTACCGCCCCGCCGGTTACCCGCAGGCAGGCTTTGGTATCGGCAATGAAGTTGGCATATCCGGGAGTATCAATAATATTAAGGTGTTTATCCTGCCAGTCACAGTGATGAAATGCGCTGGTTAAAGTGATCTTACGCTTAATTTCTTCCGGTTCGGAATCAAGTACCGAGGTACCGTTATCAACACTGCCCAGACGCTTGGTACTGCCACCGTTGAAAAGTATTGCCTCAGCTAAAGACGTTTTACCGGCCCCACCATGGGCTATGATTGCAACATTTCTCAAATTCTCACTTGTGTATGACTTCATATTCAACTAATCCCTTTTTAAGAAAACTGGCTGAGGTTAACAGATACCAGGCACTCATCAGGCAGACTTTAACCGCCGCCATAGCCCTGAAGCACTAATGCTGACAGATTAAATTCCTACTGTAAATTGCTCTCACTTGTCAAGCCTTTATCTTAAAGCTCGACTTAAATCACAGAAACCGCTCAGCCGAACAGCTCTCGGAGCAACAGATATCCGGCTGTGAAGCAGTTGTCTCTCACAAAAAATCTCCGCCCGAAAAAAGAAAATACGACTCAACTCTTGTAATTGAGTTTAAAATACTATAAGTTACGACGGAATTAAATTATAAGAATTTTGGGGCTTAGTTCAAGCTGGCCTGGGAACGAATGCAGGCTTTTTTAAGCTTTTAAAGGAGAGGAAACAATGGATGTCGCAAAAGATAATGGTGTTGTAACTATTACCTTAGAGGATGATTTCACCAATGCGCTACTGAATGATTTCAGAGAACTGGTGCAATTTGAAAAAGATGCCGGCAACAGCTCTTTCCGAATCGATTTTACGGGAACTAAAGTTATCGATTCGATGGCTATCGGCTGCTTGGTAGCAACCTACAACTCTCTCCGCCACAAAGATGGCACACTGCAACTCATCAATGTTCCTGAAACCATCAGGGGAATTTTAAAAGTAATGCATTTGGATCGGATTATGACGGTTAATCCGGAGACATAGTACAGGAAGGATTATTTCGCAACGCTCTTACTGAAAATGACTTTCTCGAAAATAGCTCTGTGAACCAGAGGCAAGGGTAGGAGTCCGGCCGCAGTTATCAGCAGGATCAAGCTTGATGATCCGATTGCAGAAATTGTCAGATCTTCAGTCGTCATAATAGCCGACATACTTCTTTTCAATCCACATTCCGGCAATTACCATCAGCCCGCCGATAGCAATCATCACTGTCGCCACAGTATAAAGATCGTGAATTAACCACAAAGCAATGCCGCAGACTGCGAGAAAAAAACCTAGTACTTCAAGTATCGGAATGATAATTTTATTCATTTATTTTCTAACCTTTTTAAGATTTTCAGCCGGTTTGCGGCAGCCACATATTCAAATACTGTGAAAGAACAGAAAGGTAGTCAAACACCAATAAAAAACCGATAACAATCAGGAATATACCGCTGATTATACTGACTATTCTCAGGTAACGGTTGAATTTGGAAAAGTAGGTCAAAAAGCTGTTAAACGCTAGAGCCGAAATCAGAAACGGAACCCCCAGACCCATAGAATAAGCAATCAGCAAGATAATCCCGCTGCCGACGTTTTCGGAGGTGCTGGCATAAAGCAGGATGCTCGCCAGAATTGGCCCGATACATGGGGTCCAACCGGCAGCAAAAGCAATCCCGACAAGAACTGAGCCGAGATATCCAATCGGCTTGTCAGTAAATTCAAAACGTTTCTCGCGTTCCAACAGATTCAGTTTGATCACCCCGGTAATATGAATACCGAGAAGAATTACAATCACACCCCCAATCCGGCGGATCAGTACCTGATTCTCCTGAAAGAAGGCCCCGACATAGGTGGCCGAAGCCCCTAATGCCACAAAAACCAGAGTAAATCCCAAGATAAAGAAGAGAGAGTGAAAAAGCGTCCGGCGCCGAACTGACTGACTTCGATTATCGACCAGTTCATCAAATGAAATCCCGGTAATATATGTCAGATATGACGGTATAAGAGGGAGAACGCAAGGTGAAATAAAAGAAAATACACCTGCCATAAAAGCTATCAGCAGAGAAACGTGTGAGGTTGATTCCATAAATTTACTTATATAGGGTCAGAGATTAGGTTAAGGTACCTTAACGTACACTATTACTAAAAAAGCCACAGATCTACAGCTGCGGTTTTTTACATTTTTCCAGGACTTCAGCCAGGATTAGCGGATCAATATCTTTCTCCAGATGAGGATCACCCAAACCATGCAGTAGAACCATTGACAAACCGTTTTCCGCTTTTTTGTCACGCCGCATAAGCGCAATCATCTTATCAACTTCAACTTCATCTGGAATCTGCATGGGCAGGCCGAAAGCTTTGAGCAACTGCAGCGCCCTAAGCAAGGCCGACTCCGCCAGCAAATTCAGATCATGGGCCAGCAAAAGTGAAGCAACCAAACCGATGGCCACAGCCTCACCGTGGGTAAACCGTTTATAAGCAAACAATTTCTCCAGCGCATGGCCAACCGTATGACCGAGATTCAAAGCTGCACGAACTCCTAAACGATCATATTCATCACGAATAACATAATCGGATTTAACCCGGCTGCAGAAGTGAATCATAGTCGCCAGGCTACGGGGATCACGCGACAGTATCTCATGCTTATTCATCTCCAGAAAGGAGATAAAATCGTCCCCGGCCAGAAGACCATACTTTAAGACCTCACCCAACCCCCCGATAATCTCGCGCTCGGGCAGAGTCGCGATAAAATCAACATCGGAAATTACGACCCGGGGTTGATAGGTGGTGCCGATGAGGTTTTTCCCACTCTCCAGATTAACTCCATTCTTACCCCCGATAGCACTGTCTACCTGAGCCAGAATAGTCGTCGGAATCTGTAGCAGGTCAACCCCGCGCATATAGGTTGCAGCAGCATACCCGGCAATATCACCGATTACGCCCCCACCTAAAGCACAGATAAAAGAGTTGCGCTGGAGACCAGAATTAAAAATATCCTCATAGAGGCGCAACAGGGTCTCGTGGTTCTTATACTCCTCTCCATCCGGCAGGATAATCGCAGAAGTCGTATAACCGGCTTTATTAAACCACTTCTGCACCCGTTCAAGATAGAGTGGCGCAACCGTTGTATTGGTAACCACAACTCCGTGCTGACCGTAAAGAATAGGTATCAGTTCAGACGCGGATTCAGTTTCCGTAAGACCGGATCCGATATAAATCGGGTAACCACGGGCCGGCAATGTGACTGTCAATTTATGAAAAGACATTATTAAAAAAACTCTCTACAACTCGCCACAGACCCGGCGACAGATCTCCTGATACGCATCTTCAACATTACCCAACTCGCGCCGGAAGCGATCCTTGTCAAGTTTTTCCAGAGTATGACGGTCCCAGAGACGGCAGGTATCGGGGCAGATCTCATCCGCCAGCAGCATTTTGCCTTTATAGTTACCAAATTCCAACTTAAAATCGACCAACAGAATATCACGCGCAAAAAGATATTCACTTAAAATCTGATTTACCTTGAGTGCAGTTTTGTGAGCACTATCTATCTGCTCGGCACTGGCGATGCCAAAAACCAGAACATGATCACGGTTAATCATCGGATCATTAAGATCATCATCTTTATAATAGTATTCAACAATCGGCCACTCAAGTTTGCCGCCCTCATCTTTGCCCATCCGCTTGGCCAGGCTGCCAGCGATATAGTTCCTAGCAACAACTTCGACTAGCATGATATCAACTTTATAAGCCAACATCTCACGGTCGGAAAGCTGTTCGATAAAGTGGCTTTCAACTCCGTTCTCCGCCAGCATCTGAAAAAGTTTTGCTGAGACTTTGTTGTTGATGATACCCTTATCCACAATCGAGCCTTTTTTGGCTCCGTTAAAAGCGGTTGCGTCATCCTTAAAATAGAGAATATTCTTATCCGGATCATCGGTCGCGTAGATGATCTTGGCCTTACCTTCGTAGAGTTTTTCCTTACGTTCCATAATAATCTCCTTTTTTCACCTATCCGGTTATTCGCCGAAAACCCGGGCAAATATCGTCGGTATCTGACGCATGTGGTGTTCTAAACTAAATTTCTCTTCGATTTCTGCAGCGGAAAGATATTTTGCCACGTCTTCATCCTTGAGCAGATACCCCTTAAAAGAACCCCCGTCATTAAACGCCTGCATCGCATTACGTTGAACCCAGCGGTAAGCATCTTCACGTGAAACCCCGGCCCGGGCCAGCGCCAGGAGAATCCCCTGTGAATAGATTGTACCGCCGGTCAGTTCAAGATTTTTCATCATTTTATCGGGATAGACAACCAGCTTTTCCATCATTGAGGCAAAACGATGCAACATGAAATCGAGTAGGATAGTTGCATCGGGAGCGATCACCCGCTCAACCGATGAATGGCTTATATCCCGCTCATGCCATAAAGCAACATTCTCCATCGCCGCCAGCGAGTGCGAACGAACCAGGCGAGCCAGGCCGCAGAGGTTCTCGGACAAAACCGGATTACGCTTATGCGGCATTGCCGATGAACCCTTCTGCCCGGCATGAAAAAATTCCTCGGCCTCACCCACCTCAGTCCTCTGCAGGTGCCTGATCTCAGTCGCAAACTTTTCAATTGAAGCGGCAACCAAGGCCAGAGTGGTAAAAAAGAAAGCATGTCGATCACGCTGGAGAATCTGACTTGAAGCCGGGGCCGGCTGCAGATCCAGAGCGGAACAAACCGCCTCTTCAATCTCAGGTTCAATGTTGGCAAAGGTGCCGACCGCGCCGGAAATTTTGCCAACCGAAATATCGGTTACCGCCGCTTCAAGACGCTTTTTCTGGCGCGCCATCTCATCATACCAGATAGCAAATTTAAGCCCGACCGTAACCGGCTCGGCATGAATTCCGTGTGAACGTCCGATCGTCGGACACTCTTTAAGCTCAAAGGCCCGGTTTTTCAACTGAACCATGACCAGGTCCACGCCCTCAAGCAACATGGTTCCGGCCTCTTTGAGTTGCAAAGCCAACGCCGTATCGAGAACATCCGAAGAGGTCATTCCCAAATGAATAAAGCGTGATGAAGGACCGACATGTTCAGAAACCGACGTCAGAAAAGCGATCACGTCATGTCGCACTTCAGCCTCAATCTCATCAATCCTGGCGATATCGAAACCCGCTTTATCACGAATTTCAGCCCAGTCGGCCGCCGGGATTTCACCCCGTTCAGTATAGACTTCACAAACCGCCAGCTCTACTTTAAGCCAGCTTGCAAATTTATTTTCTTCACTCCAGACCTGACTCATGGCTGGACGCGAGTAACGCTCAATCATAGCAATTCATTCCATTTACGGTTCGGATTTCAAGTTTTTCCAGAGGCCAGAAAAAGAGTGGGCTCAGGATTATCGACGAAACATCAGAATTATCATATCCAGATAACTCTTGTCAAGATTTAAGCTCACAGCTTAAGAAAAATCGAGATATTTATAGATTTCATCCTCTCTCTCCGGCGGTAATTTACGAGATGTTACTTCACTATATTCAGCCAAGGTCGGCAAACGGCCGTAAAGAGCCGTAACCGCGGCCAGCTCGGCCGATCCGAGATAGACCTGCGCCCCTGCCCCGAGACGATTGTCGAAGTTTCTGGTCGAAGTTGAAAAAACTACCGCCCCATCAGCAACCCGGGCCTGATTCCCCATACAGAGACTACAGCCGGGAATCTCAATCCGGGCCCCGGCCTGGCCAAAGAGAGCATAGTAACCCTCGCTTTTCAGTTGCTCGGCATCCATTTTTGTCGGCGGTGTCAACCAGAGCTTAACCGGCACCCGGCCCTCATCCCGCAGGATTTCACCGACCGCCCGAAAATGACCTATATTGGTCATACAGCTGCCGACGAAAACATCATCTATTTTGTGTAAACGCTGTGCATCGGCAAGGATTGTACTTAAGGTCGCAACATCATCCGGGTCGTTGGGACAGGCTAAAATCGGTTCAGAAATTGTGCCCATATCAATTTCCAGGACGGCTGCATAAACAGCATCGGCATCAGCCCGCAGCAACTCCGGCTTTACCAGCCACTCGCGCATTTTCCGCGCCCGGCGCTGCAAGGTCGCAGCATCCTGATAACCTGTAGCCACCAGATCATCAATAAAAGCCGCATTCGAGGCAATAAACTTCTTAACCGGCTCAACTCCGAGCTGGACGGTGCAGGCCGCAGCACTGCGTTCAGCCGAAGCATCAGAGAGCTCAAAAGCCTGCTCACAGCTTAGATCCTCAAGACCCTGGATTTCAAGAATGCGCCCGGCGAAAACATTTTTCTTCCCCTCTTTGGCAACCGTCAATAATCCCTCTGCAATAGCTTTCAAAGGAATCGCGTTAACCAGATCACGCAACGTGATCCCGGGATTGCGCCGGCCCGAAAAACGTACCAGAACACTCTCCGGCATATCGAGTGGCATCAAACCGGCAACCGCGGCAAAAGCAACCAGACCGGAACCGGCCGGAAACGATATCCCCAAAGGAAACCGGGTATGCGAATCAGCTCCGGTGCCTAAAGTATCCGGCAGCAGCAGGCGGTTAAGCCAGGAGTGAATCACCCCGTCACCGGGAGCCAGTGAAACCCCGGAACGCTCCGTCATAAATCCTGGTAAACTTTGGTGCATCTCCACATCAACCGGTTTAGGATAGGCCGCCGTATGACAAAAAGACTGCATAACCAGATCAGCAGAAAAATTCAGGGCCGCCAGCTCTTTAATCTCATCCCGGGTCATCGGCCCGGTCGTATCCTGACTTCCGACCGTTGCCACCTCAGGTTCAACGTACATTCCCGGCCTGACTCCATTCCGGCCGCAGGCCCGGCCGACTATTTTCTGGGCTAGAGTATAACCGGCTTTTGAGACTTCCGGTTGCACCGGCTTAACAAAAATTCCGCCGTCCCCTTCAAGGCCTAATACCTGCCGCGCATTCTGGGTCAATTCCCGGCCAATCAGCAAAGGAATTCTGCCACCGGCCCGAAATTCATCCGCCAGGGTATCCGGCTGCAGGCTGAATCGACTGACCACCCGACCCTCTTTTTCAATAACACCGGCATACGGTTTGACCGTAATCACATCACCACTGGCAAGATTTTCCACCGGGGCAATCAGCGGCAAAGCTCCGGAATCCTGGGCTGTATTGAAAAAAATCGGCGCGATAATACTGCCGATCACAACCCCGCCGCCCCGCTTATTCGGCACTCCGGTAAGATCATTGCCAAAGTGCCACTGAATTGAATTAATCGCTGATTTACGGCTGCTGCCGGTACCGACAACATCACCGACATAGGCAATCGGATAACCTTTGGCGCGCAACCGGGCCAATTCTGCCAGCGGATTTTCCAAACGGGCGGCCAGCATGGCCTGGGCATGCAGTGGGATATCGCTGCGACTGGAAGCCTCGGAAGCGGGCGAAAGATCATCGGTATTTGTTTCACCGGGAACCTTGAATACCGTCAGTACTAACTCCTCCGGCAAAGCCGTACGTTGCTTAAACCATTCGCCGGCAGCCCATGACTCAAGCAGTTTCCGAGCCCCGGCATGACCGGCGGCAAATTTATCGACCACATCAGCAAAAGCATCATAAATCAGTAATGTATTTTCAAGGCTTAATATCGCGGCATCAGCTACTTCCATGCACTTATCATCCATAGCCTCAAGCAGCGGCGAGATATTGTAACCCCCGCGCATCTCTCCCAGCCAGACCACTGCCTGCACCGGCTCGATTCCAACATCAGTTATCCGGCCGTTGACTACCCGGGCCAGAAAATCGGCCTTGATCTTGGCCCCATCATCAACTCCGGGATTAACCCGCTCCCGCAGCAGATAGAGCAGACCATCCCGCTCCTGACCGTGACATGAAGGCAGCTGTTCAATAACCGCCTGCACCTCAGACGCCCGCAAAGGCAGCGGCGGAATACCTGCAGCCTGCCGTTCAGCTGCCATCTTTTCATACTCATGCAAAATTTCCATATTCTGTATTTAACTCCTTACCGTCACAAATATTCTGCAACCCTACTTGATTTTAATCTCGACCTGCCGACCCTTGTCTCCGGCAGCACCAGCCTCTGCTGGCAACAGCTGCGGAGTTACCAGAAAAAGACGTTTAGCCTCCAAAGGCCCTTTGGCCGTCAGAAAAGTCATGACTACCTGAGCCCGCTGGCGCGCCAGTCTCAAAAGTTCATCGTCATCCACCTTAACAAACTCCCGCAGGAGCCGTTCCTGCTCAGCCGGTTTGATCTTTTTAACCAGAAGCAGAATCTTCTCTTTTTCGATCGGGGCCGCCTTATACGCCTGCCAGAGATATTTTTCAAACTCATCCTTTTCAACGACCACATCGGTAATCACTAAGGGCCGGTTTTTGGTATCCATATCCTTAAATTTCTGTGCCTGCAGAAGTTTCATAAAATGTGCCTCCTGCAAGGCCTGCCGATCACTTCCCGCTTCCGCGCGGCCGACAATTTCAACCTTCAGGCCTGGCCGGTCATAGAGCACTCCAGCCAGTTTTGCAAGATGCTCTTCAGCACTCTTGTCAAGTTCAGCCCGGCCCTCTGTAAAGTTCACTAGATTAAGGTCATCGCCACCACCAGCCAAAGAACCGATCAGGGCAAAAGGAGACGTTACCGCCTTGGTAATAAGATTGATAAAAACCTTTATAATTATCCCGCCAAGACTGAATTCAGGATCACTTAAATCACCTGAAACCGGCAGATCAAGGCTGATTTCACCCTGCCGGTTCCGCAGCAGGGAGACCGCCATCCTAACCGGCAGATTCATCGCATCGGAACTCTCAACTGAGGAACCGAAATCAAACTGATCTATAAAAATTGAATTGTGTGCTTTAAGCTGGTTATCTTCAATATGATAAGTCAAATCAAATGAAACCTTACCCTTACTGATCAAATGACCGATATATTTACCGCTGTAGGGACTGGCCGAGGTTAATCCGAGGCCCTCCCCCTTAATCTCTAT
The DNA here is from genome assembly GCA_029932385.1 of bacterium. Taxonomy (GTDB): domain Bacteria; phylum Desulfobacterota; class Anaeroferrophillalia; order Anaeroferrophillales; family Tharpellaceae; genus Tharpella. Next base: position 20,673 of record JAOZQE010000014.1, read on the forward strand.
ATCGGCAAAAAGTGACTCACCCAGAGGATTGACCGCACCTGAAATCGAAACCGGCGCCTGGCGGTTCAAGCGCCCAGAAAACTTAACCTCGGCCGGTTTCTCACTCAAAGAGGTAAGACCGGTAACCGAGCCGTTAAGATCATCAAAAAAGATCTCCACCGCAGGAGAAACAGAACGATCCAGAAACATAATTGAACTGTCATCTAAAGCCAGCTCTTTGAGATCCAGCTTCAAGGCCGAATCACTTGCAATATCAGTTTCAGGCTGCCCATCGGCTTTATTAGTTACCGCGGGAGACTCTTTAACCATTACTTTTTCCAGGTTGGTAAGACCGTCACCCTCTTTTGTGAAATTCACCTGCAGGCCCTTAAAGAGAGCTTTTTCAAGTGAGAATGACGGAGGTTGAGCATTGTATTTGAATCGGCTTAAAGCCAGATGCTGCAGATCAAAAATATCGGCTGCCCGCTCATTATCAACTGTTTTCAGATTATCGATTGACAGATCACCGGCAAAATCAAGCTTATCATCACGGGCCTCTCCCTGCCGAAAACGCAGATGACCCTTAGTTGCAAACTCACCTCTGACTAAAATCAGATCAAGATACTCACTGAGATAGTTCTGCAGCAGCGGCAGCGGAAATTTCTGCAAATTGATTTCAAGTTCCGCTTGCAGGGGCTCAATTCCCACCGCACCTTGGACTGAAAGTTTCCCTCTTTTTGCCAGACGCAGTTTAAGATCAAGTTTTCCGGTTTCATTGCGGCCGGTGCCAAACTGGTCAATCCGCAAATCAATCTGGTCGCCGGCAAAAACTGTCCGGCCCCCGAATGGCACCTTATCCTCGAAAGTCACCGAGCAACCCTGCAGATTCCCACGCGTCAGCAACAAGTGCCAGGCATCATTGACCGGCTGAGACTGCGCCGGTGCTTGCACCTCACTCTTACTCGTCTCTGCCGGCAACAGATCGACAAGGTTCAAATTACCGTTCTTCCGCCGAATAAGGTTTAAGTGCCCCTGATCTCCCGAGATCAAACCGATCACGCACTCATGTTTATCAAAATCAATCACACCTTGAGAAAGTTCAAAACGAGGCAGGCTGAGAACAGAAGTTCCATCCGGCGTACTGAGTTTACAATTCTCCAGCTTGCAACCAAGATCCTCAAGCTGCATCAGGATGTCTCCTGCCTCTGTTTTTGCGACCGTGACATCTCCCGTAAGGCTCAGCTGACTGCCGGCAAACTTCCCGGCAAAAAAGGGCCGATAGTAGGCTGCGTATTTCGGCAGCGGCAAACCCTGCAGGTCAAAATGAGTCTTGACTTCTAAAGGTTCGAGCGCAAATTCACCGGTACCGGCAAGCGACTCACCGAGATCACTCTTTAAGTTGAGACTGTAACGCGCCCGCTCACCCGCAACTGTGGTGAAATTTTCAAGCTTGAAATCAACCGGATAGAGACGCCTGGAAAAAGCCGGGGTAACCCGGCGGTCAAGAACCGTCAAAAGCCCCTCTTGCAGATACATTTTACCTAACCGAAAGGTAATTTGGGTCGCAGATTTTTTTTCAGCTTCGGATTTTGGTGCCGGCACAGCCCCAGACGCACTTTGACCATCAGCATTTTGGCCATCGGCACTGGCCGCGGCAATCAGCATCGGCAGATAGTAGGCACCATCAGGTTTATGAAGAAAATTAATCTCAGGCCGGTGACAGATAATCTCATCGAGAAAAATTTCTCCCGCCAGAAGATTACCCTGTCCCAAAGTGACAACCAGTTCCGGAATCGATATGAAACGATAATTATTCTCATCACCTTTGCCGCTGACCAGAAAATCACTGATGGTCGCGGTACCGCTGAGACTCAGTCGGGGAATACTTTTTTCCGACTGGATATAGACCATATCGAGATCAGTACTCAGAGAGCCCGCAGCCACGACAAAGTTACGTTCACCCGGCAGATAAGAGAGGTAGTAGGGCAGATTAAGCTTATCCAGGTTAATCGTAAAATGAGTTTCAAGGGTCTCATAAAAGGGCAGGGTTTTACCCTTGACATTTAAAGGTGTACCGTTAACAACTGCTGAGAAAGAGGGTCTGACATCAGCCTTAACCAGATTGGGAAGATTTGAAATCTGCGGTAGATGGATTACAATCTCAGCAATTTTATGAACCGTATCCCTATGGCTGTCATCAATGACCACCAACCCTTGATTAACGGTAATATTATTCAGGGAAAAGTGAACCGCAGAACCCTCATCCGCCGCCGGATCTTTTTCGTCCGTCGCCGGGACCTTCAACATATCCAGAAGATCAGAAAAGTTATAACTCAAATCCCGGTTGCGGATCATTTTGCAATAAGGCCCCTGAATATCCAGCCGTTCCAACACCAGCGCCCGATTGCTCAGTGAAAGAAATCCCGCAACATCAAGTAACAGATCGTCAATCTTGACGAAAACTTCATGATCGTGACGTTCTTTAACAATAAAATCATTAATTTTCAGCTGCAGGGTAAAGGGATTAAATTGAATCTGGGCGACTGTCACCGGCCGCTGCAAAAGTTCGGGCAGACGCTTTTCAGCCTGGTTTTTCAATACCCATGGCAGCAGATAAAAACCGCTCAAAGTGTAGATCAACAACAGCAGTAAAATTGCAATAAGCACCTGCCAGCGGCGCGCCGGCACACTCTTTTTTTCTCTCTCTTGCTCTTCCACGGAACACCTCTGACTCAAACCTTGTTGTAAAACTCATTTTTCAAACTGTGCCTTGCCATTTCAACAACTATAGCATCATCATTATGGCACAAAATCCGCCTCCTTTCCACTATTAAAATCTTGACTAAGCTCAACTCATCCGGTGAGGCTGAATAAATCAGTTGACTATCTTCACGACATACATCTATACCCTTTGGCAGAAGTCACCACCAACTCCGGAACTAATCTAAGGTTTCACACTCCAATGATAAGAAAAATTGTTGAGGGCCTGTCAGTTCTGAACTATCTGGGTTCACTGCTGTTTATCTTCGGCTTCCTGATGATGCTCCCGGCTCTGGTTCACCTCCTCTTTCCCGGATCCGGAATTTCAGCAAGAATTATCTTCGCTTTTGTCGGGCCGGGCCTTTTTCTGGTCTTAATCAGCATGCTTCTAACTCGCAAGCTACCAACTAAAGTACCGGATATTCAGGAGAGCATGATTATTACAGCCTCAGCTTGGCTGGTAGTCTCCGGGGTCAGTGCAATCCCCATATTCTTCATCCTCGATCACTCCTTTATCGATGCCCTCTTTGAAGCAACCAGCGGTATCACCGCTTCAGGTCTGACGATCTTCACCGGGCTTGACCAGATGCCGCCGGCGGTTCTTTTCTGGCGTTCCTTTATGCAGTGGATCGGCGGTATCGGTATCCTGACTTTTTTCCTCGCGGTCAGTTTTCGCGGCGGCAACGCTGCGGCCATCCTCTTTAATGCCGAAGCCCATAAAATCCACAGCAGCCGGCCGGTACCCGGGATATTCAATACGATTAAAATTATCTGGGCGATCTACGGATGTATGACTGTCTCCGCCTTCTTCCTGCTCTATTTTGAAGGAATGACTCTTTTTGACGCTATAAATCATACTTTAACTCTGGTCTCTACTGGTGGATTCTCAACCCATGATGCTTCAATCTCCTACTTCAGCGGTTTCGAACACGGGATTCTGATCGAATATACCATGATAATTTTCATGCTCATGGGCGGTACCAACTTTCTTCTCCATTACAAAGTCGGCACCGGCAACTGGAGCGCACTCTACGAGGATTTCGAGATGCGACTCTTCTGGGGCCTGATTATCGGAGCCGTTCTGATTGTCGGCATTGACATTTACATCGCTCAGGGTCCGAAAATTTTATCTTCCTGGACAACCTTTCACCTGCACTTCCGCACAACCCTGTTTCAAACCATTTCGGTTATAACCAGCACCGGCTATGCCACCCGGCACCTTAACGACCCTTACTACCCGGCCCTGGCTAAGCAAGTTTTTCTGCTTTTGATGTTTATCGGCGGCTGCATCGGTTCAACTGCGGGCGGCTTCAAGGTTCTGCGTTTAGGTATTCTCTGGCAGACCCTGGCCAGCGAACTCAAGCAGCTTTCACTCTCACCCAAGGCCATAATCCCCTTGGTAATTCAGAGAAAAATCATCTCGACGAAGGAAATAAAACGAATCTGCGCCCTGCTTTTCGCCTGGATTGCGCTGATCTGGATCGGCACCGCTATAACTCTTTCCTGCACCAATCTTGACGGTTACCAGGCACTCTCCGGCATGCTTTCCGCGGTCAGCAATATGGGCCCGTTTTTTTTCTCAACTCCGGAGCTTGCCGCTTTTCCCGCAGCCGTCAAAGTATGCTACATTTTCGGGATGCTGGCCGGCCGACTTGAGGTTCTACCGATTTTTGTTCTTTTTGCCCGTTTAGCCCGAAGATAAACCGCTTAACTATCGGGAATTATGTAACGAATAACCTGCAATAAAATTGCTGGAAAACCTTAAACCTTAAGCCTTAAGGAAATCGCCATGTATGTTATAATTGCCGGGGGCGGTGTCGGCGGCTCCCACGTCGGCCAGATGCTGGCCAACCGAAAAGATGATGTTGTTATTATCGACCACGATCAGGCCCGCTGTGAAAAACTTTATGCTGAAACCGGTATTATCTCCCTCAACGGTGAGGCTACCGATATTCTCACTCTGAAGGAAGCCGGTATCGAAAGAGCTGATGTTGCTATCGGCACTCTCTATAAGGATATCGACAATCTTGCCTTTTCCCTGCTCGCCCACAGTTTCGGAGTACCCAGGATTATGGCCAAAATGCGCCATCCTGATTATGCCGAAGCATACCGTTTCGCCGGGGTCACGACTATCTGCAATATGATCGAGCTTTTCCAGAACAAAATTATAATGGAACTGGATAATCCGGATATTCAGATCATCTCCCAGATCAAGTTTGACACCCTGCTGGTCATGGTTAAATATCCGGGAAAAGGCTCGGCTGAAGGCATCAGTATCAGCGAACTTTCGCAACATAAGGCCTTCTCCCATGATTGCGTTTTTGCCGGGATTCTCCATGAAAAGAGTGAAAAGTTCACCTTGCCCCGTGGTGATGACCGGGTTTTTCCCGGCGACCGGCTCTTTCTCGTTATCAACAGCCGGCTGGTTCCGGGCATCTCTCATTTTCTGCGCAAATGACGTGTATGTACAAATGAATTCTACCACGGTCGGCACTCTGACGGTGTGATCTCCGCTGATTGCCGGAGCTAAATTCTCGGCTGTGATTTCCCGAAAAATTGTATTTTTTCGCGACTTTCTCCTTGCAATTTATTTTTTTTTGGAGTATAGGCCGCGTGCTTCTCCGGTTTGACCTTAGTAAAAGGTTCGGAAAAAGCCCGGTTGGCAGTAATCTCTTCAGGCCGGCACACCATTATCCTTGAAGTTATTATAACAACGAATAACATATAAACAGATTATGGTTACTTTAAGGCCGCCCGCAGTCATTGATATCGATTCGCGGGCGCTATTTTTGTTGTAATTCAACATTAACAACGATTTAGACAAGCGTAACAGTTGCAAACGGACAAAACAGAAATTAAAGTCCACAACACGAAGCGTCAAAGGTGAAAAAAAGATGAGTAAGGAAATGAACAAAGTACGTAATATCGGGATCAGCGCCCACATTGATTCGGGCAAAACTACACTGACTGAAAGAATTTTGTTTTATACCAACAAGATTCATGCGATCCATGATGTTAAAGGAAAAGACGGCGTCGGGGCGGTTATGGACTCGATGGAACTCGAAAAAGAGCGCGGCATTACGATTGCTTCCGCGGCGACCTTCTGCGAGTGGAATGAGCATGAAATCAACATTATTGACACTCCGGGCCACGTTGACTTTACGATTGAAGTAGAACGTTCTCTCCGGGTACTTGACGGCGCAATTCTAGTCTTATGTTCGGTCGGTGGTGTTCAGTCACAGTCGATCACGGTTGACCAGCAGATGAAACGCTACAACGTTCCCTGTATCGCCTTCGTCAATAAATGTGACCGCAGCGGAGCCAATCCGGAAAGGGTTATCGACCAGTTGTGCGAGAAACTCGGCCACAACGCCATTGCCATGCAGCTGCCCATCGGCCTTGAAGTCGACCATGAAGGAGTGGTTGATCTGGCTTCGATGAAAGCTATCTACTTCGACGGCGACAACGGCGAAATATTGAGAACTGAAGAGATTCCGGCTGAACTTGCTGACAAGGCCGAAGAGAAACGTGAAGAGCTGATTGAAATGGCCTCCAACTATTGTGATGATCTCGCCGAGGCTTTCCTGGAAGAACAGGCGATTACCGCCGAAATGATTTTAGCGGCTATGCGCAAAGGGGTTCTGGCCCGTAAGGTTACTCCGGTCTACATGGGTTCAGCCTATAAAAATAAAGGGGTACAGCCGCTTATGAATGCCGCTACCCAACTTCTGCCCGACCCCTCTGAAGTTACCAATATCGCCCTTGATATCGACCAGGAAGAGGAGGAAATCGTACTCAGCAGTAATGCAGATGATCCGACCGTAGCCCTGGCTTTCAAACTTGAAGACGGGCAGTACGGCCAGCTCACATATATCCGGGTTTATCAGGGAACACTTACAAAAGGTGATACCCTGATAAACACCAGAAGCGGGAAAAAGATCAAAATCGGCCGCCTGGTGCAGATGCACTCCAACCAGATGGAGGATATCAGCGAGATTCAGGCCGGCTATATCGGGGCTCTTTTCGGCATCGACTGTGCCTCCGGCGACACCTTTGCCGACCCCAAGCTCAACTACTCGATGACCTCGATGTTCGTTCCCAATCCGGTTATCTCTTTAGCCCTCGTTCCGAAAGACAACAAGTCCCAGATCAACATGTCTAAAGCCTTAAACCGCTTTTCGAAAGAGGATCCGACTTTCCGGACTCATGTTGACGAGGAGACCAATGAAACCATTATTGAGGGCATGGGTGAACTTCACCTTGAAGTCTATGTCGAACGCATGCAGCGCGAATACGGTGCTGAAGTCGCCACCGGGCAGCCCCGGGTTGCCTATCGCGAAACGATCACCAAACGGGCTGACTTCAACTACACTCACAAAAAACAGACTGGTGGTTCCGGTCAATATGGTCGGGTCGCCGGTTATATCGAACCTTTTGGTGACGGTGACTTCGAATTCATAAATAAAATTACCGGGGGTTCGATTCCGACTCAGTTTATCTCCTCCTGCGAAAAAGGTTTCAAGGCCGGCCTTGTGAAAGGCGCCCTGATGGAATTTCCGGTTACCGGAATCAAAGTTGAAATCAACGATGGCGCCTCACATGCGGTTGACTCCTCGGAGATGGCTTTCCAGGCAGCCGCCCGCGGTGCCTTTCTGGAAGCCTACAGAAAAGCGAAACCGGTCATCCATGAACCGATCATGAAAGTTGTTATCGAAACCCCGACTGAATTTCAGGGCACGGTCATGGGAACCATCAATCAGCGCCGCGGCACGATTCTCGGTGCCCAGGAAGAGGGTCCGATGTGCGTAGTTGAAAGCCAGGTACCTTTAGCCGAAATGTTCGGTTACTCAACTATCCTCCGTTCCAGTACCCAGGGTAAAGCTCAGTTCACTATGGAGTTTGCCAGCTACAAACAGGTACCCCAGAGTATTACGGAAGAGTTACAGAAGAAAAGAGACGAAGAGAGTAAAAAAGGCGCTGCTTAATGAGCACACCAACCTCAGGTGCCCGGGTAATCTACCTTAAAGAAAGGAGCTTTACGATGTTAAAAAAAGATCTGATGATGCGTAATCCATTAAGAGCGGTCAGCGATGAAAATGGCTATATACTTCCCGAAGGCGGTCTCGGAGCCGTAGTCGCCCGGGCCGGAGTCGGCAAAACTGCTCTCCTGGTTCAGCTTTCCCTGAACTCCCTGCTGCGAGGTGACAACGCCTTGCATATCAGCTTGGGTGATCCGGTTCGGAAAGTCAGCCTCTGGTATAAAGAGGTTTTCAATAACATCGGCACCCATTACAAGATCGACAAGATTGACGATCTCTGGAATGAATTGTTGCCGCAGCGTTTCATCATGACGTTCAATATCGATGGGTTCAGTGTCCCCCGCCTGGATGAGCGTTTAACTGAGCTTGCGGATCAGGATATATTTCACCCGCAGATGATTTTGATTGACGGGCTCCCGTTCAATGAGCAGGTCAAGAGAACCGATCTCCACGCTTTGAAAGAGCTCTCGGAAAAATTTAATTCTCATATCTGGTTTACAGTTCGCAGCCACCGCCATGAAGACCCTGACACTGAAGGCATGCCGATCCAAATCAGTGATTATGCCGACCTTCTCGATGTCGCTATCAAACTTGAACCGGAAGATAACGAGATTAAGCTCAATGTCTTAAAAGGCAGCGGTTCGATCTCGACCCAGGCCCTCTCCCTTGACCCGGCAACCATGCTGATCAAAGAATAAATTAATTAATTATGAACGGCGCTCAGACTTTGAACGCTCGGTAATTAAGTTTTTAAAGAATAAAAAAACCGGTCCTTAAAAGGCCGGTTTTTTTATTCAAGCAACAATCCTTTCAGATTCAAACTTAGGTTTCATTCGGTAATTCACCGAACATCCGCAGATACTGATTTAAAAAGCGGCCCCGGTAAAAAAAGTCCACTCCACAGCGATATCTGTAACTGTTCTCCGGGTGCGGTACAATCTGGCACCTGAGAAGCTACGCCGGAAATCAGGTGGATTAATTTAAAGGACTTAAAATCCGGATACGGGTCAGAAGACCCGTTATTCTTCTGTTTTGAAATTATCATCAACATTGGGCTCAAAGTGATGTTCCAAATAT
>JAOZQE010000076.1 GCA_029932385.1 bacterium
CCGCCTTAAATGCCGCGACCCTTCGTTTTCGCGCCATCATGATGACGATTCTCTCCTTTGTCTTGGGCGTCATCCCGCTCGCCTTTGCCAGCGGGGCCGGAGCCATGACCATGAGATCAATCGGCACCGTGGTCTTAGGCGGCATGGTCGCCGCCTGCTTTATCTCAACCATGCTGGTGCCGGTTGTCTATGTCCTTTTAGAAACCATGCGGGAAAAGGTAGTAAATGTTGAGGAGGAAGTCCGTAACCGGGAAATGCTGTAAGATGCCCTGCAGATTTTATGGTATGGGAAACGCTGCTCAATAAACTTTTACGATCTCTTTTAGCCGACCGTTTTCAATTTTATCGACAAACAGCAATCTTTTTGCTTTACCTTCTGCTGTAATTGATATTTTACCGGAAATACCTTCAAAATCGGTAGTCTGTCGTATTTTTTCATTGATCTCCTGACGATTATCAGGTTCTCCACAACGATTCAGGATGTCACACAGAAGATCATAAGCTTCAGCTCCGAGAGCAGAATAGGTGGTCGGCGGATGACTGAAAAGAGATGCGTATGACTTTCTAAGCCTCCTCTCATAATCTGTATCAGCAATATTATCACCGAAAAACTCGGTCGCCATCAAACCATTCAACAAATTCAAGTCATCATGAAACATTTTCATAGCAGAAGCCAGAAGCCCATCACCACTCATTACTTTCGGGTGCCACTTAATCTCACGATTGGCTTTAAGAATATTGAAAAGAGATTCAGCTTTAATCGGCATATAGAGTAATTGCGTATGTTTGAGTCGCAGACTCTCCATTATGGCAGACAAATCATCAACCTCGTCAGATATATTAATAATTTCAGTAACCCGGCCGCCAGTCGCCTCAAATCTCTGCCGAAATTCGGTGGTCAGGCGAACTGAATAGGGATTATCAGGATTCACAACAATTGCCACCCTTTCAATCAGCAACTCATCACGAACAAAAAGAGCGGCAACTGAACCTTGAATAATATCATCAACACAGAACTGAGTCACATATTTACTTTTCTTGCTGATCTCCGGATGGGTGGCCAGAACCACCATAATCGGAGTTTTGTAGCGATCCGCGAACGCTTCCAAAGCCAGAACCGAAGCACTGTCCGAAAAAACCAGAACGGCCGCCACTTTTTCAGTCTCGACCAGCTTCGTTAAAGCTACGATCGTCCGGGTCGGTGCATCCTGATCATCTTCAATCAGAAATTCAAGCGCCGTACCATTGTCGAGTAACGGTTGAATTTTCTGAGCCGCCTGCATACCTTCGAAACCATTCGTACCTTGGGCTGCAAAAGTCCCACTAAAAGGACCGATTATCCCGATCTTGATTTTCTTACCGTTGGCGACGATCGTTTCCGGCTGCTCGCAACCGCAAAACAGTAATAGCAACAGAAGCAGAACAGCTATTGACAGTAGATTGTTTTTCATAGAATATATTCGATCCTTGCCCTTATAACCAGGTTTCCCGGAAAATTAGATCTTATTTTTTGTTTCAGCAGGTTCAAATCATTTCGCGACAGGGATTCACGCGCCAGAATATCCATAAAAATAATATGGTGATTTTCATACTTGCTCATGCGAATATTCCGAATGATTATATATTTACCGTTCACTAAAAAACGCTCAATCCGCCAGTTTTTTTCTACCTGGTAGTTCTTCAGAATCTTATTGTATGAAAAGTACAGCGGCACCGTAATCAGAATCATCATCAGCAGCACAATAAAAACACTACGCCGAGCCTTGACTGCGGGCGAAAAACCCAATACCCGGAAGGTTAAGAGTGCGGCGAGAACAATTCCCACCAGATTTGTCATGAAAAGCAGAAACGCCTGGCTGAAAAAGTGGATATCACCACGCCCCAAACCAATCCCGGCAACCGCCAGAGGCGGAACCAGAGCGACCGCAATTGCAACCCCGGCCAACCCCTGCATAATCTCTTTATACGACTTCGTATAGGCTGCGGCGACACCCGCAATAATGGCAACTCCCAAATCAAGCAGTGAAGGATTGAGACGACCCCTCATTTCACCGGTAATTGGTTTATAAGAAAAAATCAGCACCAGCAAAGCAGATGAGACCAGGGCCAGTAAAACTCCTAACCCGATCTTCTTGAGCGAGTTGACAGCCAGTTTATCATTCCCCCGCAAAAGACCCATGGAGAGCGAGACAATCGGCGCCATCAACGGGGCCAGGAGCATCGCCCCGATAACTACGGCAGGAGAGTTTAAGTAAAGCCCGATGGTGGCAAGCAGGGTGCTGAGCAACATTAAAACGACATAGGATGCATTGATTTTGGCATCATCACGTAAAGCGATAAACAGAGTCTTGAAGCGCTCCTCCGAGGCAATCGAAAAAAAGGGCAGATGTTTATTCCGCAGCTTGCCAACCTCTTTACCTTTGGGGAGGTTGGCAATATCAACTTTTTCTTTCTTAACTACTTCCGGATCTAATAATTCTTCACGAGCTCCGGAACCAACATTAATCGACACCGCCTTCTCTTCTACCCGACAGGTAAGCGGAGTTTTAGTGGCACTCTCGCCGTCGATGCTGACATCAAGCTCTATCTCGGAAACAATGGTTATTTGCGGGCTTTCAATGAAACCGGCGGTGTCGGATATCCTTCCGGTCTGACGCCTGGAAATCAGAGCTCTAAAAATTAACTGCAGATAGGAATAGGTAGAAAATGGTGCAGAAATAAGTAGTGAAACATTACCGTCTATACAGGAACAGTTATAGCCCACTAATTTAGCCGCAAGCGTACCCCGATGATGCTGAATAACCATACAGCCACTAGCGCAGGTATCGACTGACTTTTCAGTTGCGGTTGTAAACTTGAAAGGCAGCAGTTTGATCTTTATTAACTGCTTTACAGCTGTTAACAGAAGCTGAAAACGGCTGCTGTCGACGGCGGCATCAATTAAGGGGGTGCGGCCCATTGTTGCTTTGAAAAGAAGCATTTTGTCATTACAGAAAACCAGATCAACAACCTGGCCTATATCCGCCTGTAATGCCAGGTCAATGCCCGCATCCAGAGTCGGTGACAAGTCGAAACAGCTTATAAGTTCCCGCTGTTTAGACATTGCCACCAGGCCGACCCCGAAATGATAAGTTTTTGCCAGAGCCAGAACTTTTTTGATGAGACCGACAGAGCCGGCAACGACAACGTGCTCAATTACCTCAAGTCCAACTTGTAGCCGGCCTCCCAGTTGTTCAATCCCAACACAGGTAATCTCAACCTCAAAAGGGTTTTCCTCTAATTTTTGACACAGATATTTGCTGTCTGTCTCAAAAACAAAAAATGCCTTTTTTACATAGTCCGCCATGAATTTCCCTGATGCAGTAATTATTCACACAACCCAAAAGTTATTGCAAGGCCCGCAGATACAGAAATTAATCGAAGGAAAACGAAACAGGAAAATTACAGACCGAAAATTTTTTCCGCCCCGGAATAAACTTCCTCGACTTTTAAAACCGCAGCCGCATGGCCGGGATGTTTCTCCGGATTCCAGGTCTTCATATCCTCAAAAATTTTACCCTCTCGATGATATTCAACTGAACCTTTGGCCTGGTATGCTGTGCCGTCCTTAGTAATAAAAAGAACTGATCCCGAACTTCCGGAAAGAATATTCTTCTTCGTTTTATCGAAATAGTTATCGGCAACCACAATCAGGTCTTCACCATATCTAGCGGTACAGGTAATATATACGGAATTTGGAATACCGTCTTTATCAACTGTTGTAAATATGCTTCTCTCTTCACGATTTATCCAGGCTTGATTTACAATATCCGGTAGTTTTGCCATTGTTCAAAATCCTCGTTAAGGTTTAATTGCGATTAAAAATTTTGTAACTGTTCAACGAAAGCTTTTTAACCAGATGAACACAGAGTCCATTTGATTTACCTAACTCCTGTTTGTCAAACTATTCGACCGAGATAATCGTCAATTTGCTGTCATCTACCGAGCGATAGCTGTAAAAACCGTTAATCGGTAATTCCCCGCTGATCTTTACCCAGCAATCCCGGTTACTGAGTCGACTATAATAGGAGCCTAAAAAATCACGCAGCTCAAGCTTTAAGATGCCGCCGGCCGGTATGGTTTGCTCACGTGATAACAGGAGTTCGCCGTCTCCCTGAAAAAATTGAAAAGTTATCCGGTTCGGGTTGAGTCGGGAGAGGTTGGCAATGCTTATTGTATTGCTGCCGGTGTCTCTTCCGTCTAAGCGCAGGTAGCTGAAATTGATTTTATCAAGTCCACGACTGAAAGCGCCGGTCGCAGCATAGCCTACACCGTTCAGAGTGACTGCCGTGGAGATTGCAGATAGTGGCTGGCTCGATATTATCGCTATCTTTTCGATCTCACTTGCGCTGGCATTGGCAGTTGCAGAAAGATCGAACTTACCGTTTCCGGGAATCGTCAGAGATTCACTTGTCTGGGTTATATCGGCCAAATCCCGGTAGAAAATAGTGACCGTAGCCTTTTCCGAACTTAAGTTGACTAATGAAATCTCCGTAGGAGTATCGGGATCATTTATAATCGAGTAGTGGAAATCTCCGTTGCTGCACTCATCAATATTACCTGCCGGAATTGCCGTAAGACCGGCCATTTCGGTTGCCGCCAGGCTGAAATCCTCTAATCCGACGATTGGTGCGGTTGCTTCAACTATGATCGTTGAGGTCAAATCCGGCAAAGTTTCAACCGCAAAAAGATCGGTTACAAGAGCCACAACCTGGCCGAATGCCGGCAGCTCCAACGGTGGGCTGAACCTCAATAAGTTTCCATTTTCGTCGAAAGCCTTAAGCATTATCCAAACCGGTCTCTCACCTGGATTGGCTATAGCGATCCCGGTCCAGCTATCGGCGCTGTTTTTGAGAACCGGAAAGAGGAGTTTCAGCGAACTCTTTGGAACTCCTCTTTGCTCTTCGAAACAGGCGGGCGATTCAAAGGCACTTACAAACGAAAGCTCTTTGTTGGAATCGATCTTGAGCCAGGCGGTCTCGGGCGGCAGGCCCCTGCGAAAGAGGATTCTTTTGGGAAGCTGGTGGTTTGCGGGAAAACCGTCACCCGGCCGCCTTGAAATGATTGGCTGGTCGACAAGCTTGCGGCCGTCGGCAGCAAACGCCTGCAAAACGACATTGGCATTTTCTTCGGTAATGTTGGTGATCGAAAAATCGGTGTCCCACCCGTTGACGGCGCAGAAATGGGGGAGGCAATAGCTGAACCCTTCGGGTTGAGGATTTGCCGGAACCTTGACTTTGATTATGGAGAACGCCGAGACATTCCCGGCATAGTCAACGGCTCTGACCTGATACTCATATTCCGCACCGAAAATTATGTCCGTATCGATATAGTTGGTAGAAAAGGAATCTGTTCTCTGTAAACAGCATCTCCCGAAAGGGTTGTTGTTAATAAGCCGAAACTTGTTGATCTCGTATTTTTCAACTCCGGAATCGGCATCAAAACTCAGCATCCAGCTGAGTTTAACCTTTTCTCTGCTTATTTTGCAGGTTAACTCCGCCGGGGCGGTTGGTACCTTGTTGTCGCTGCTTAAGCTTTTTGTCCATATCGTTAAGGGAGATGACAACGGAGCTGCGTTGTCCGACTTATCGAAGGTCTGAATTGTATAGGTATAGCTCTCTCCCGGTTCGCAGGAGGGGTCGACAAAAGAGGTTGCGGTTGCGCCTGCGGTTGCGTAGGGGAATTTTTTGCTATAATCATCACGGAATATGCGGTAACCGCCGATGCCGGCACCGGCGGGATTATCGACTGCCGTCTGCCAGCTTAAACGGGTACTGGCAAAGCCCTGCCCGAAACCGGTTGGTGCGGTTATCCTGTCGGGCGGCAGATTATCCGCTTCGATACCGTTTTCGATCTTATAGAGAATAAATCCACCCCCATAACCGGTTACGATACCGAGATGTTTTTCATTCACAAAACTACCTGCAACCTCATATCCGTCGTAAAGGGTTTCAATTTTTTGCGGATTTTGCCGATCTTTGAGTGAATAGATATCAAGGCCGTTGTCGGTTGCGACATTCAGGCAGTTGTCACTGATAAAAAGATCGTAAATCCGGCTGCTGTTAAAGGAAAAAGAGTTGATCTTATTCGGTTTTTCCGGGTTGGTAATGTCGAAGACCGTCACCTTGGCTAAAACATCATCTCCGTAGGGTTGGTACTGTTCCACGATATAGGCGAAGTTGCCCAGGCAGGCGATGCTGCCCGCGACCAGCTGACCACTGCCGTCATAGATAGTGGCAGCTTCAAGCGGGTTACTGATGTCTATTATGATCAGCCCGTTTTCCTCTGCAGTAATCAGGGCAAAATCATTCTCAATTGTAATATCAACAGTTCTGCCGGCGGGCAGTTCAAGTTCACAGGCGAGATCGGGAGCTGCCGGATTTGAAATATCGTAGATGTACAGTTTACCTTTTGAATTATTTGAACTGGCACAGATGTAGGCATAGTTGTCGACAACGTCAATCGATTTGAAGGTGATATCACTCTCTTCAGGTTCAAGGGTTGCGGTGATGATGGGTACGTTCGGATCGGATATGTCAATAATTTTCAGGCCGAAAAATCGGTCGCCTGCAATATAGAGATGATTTTTCGCTAAAAACAAATTGCTGCCGGGACCTTCGGTCTTGATCTCTGCGGTCTGGATTGCCGCCGAGGGAGTACTGATATCGAGAATTTTTATGCCGTCCCGATCGCTTATAAAGGCGTGGGTTTCATTAAAGACTACGTTTTTGATGACGCCGGAGTGATCGTAATGTGATTTTTGTTGCGGGTCTTCCGGATCGGAAAGATCGATAGTCTCCAAACCCTGGTTACCTTCCGAGATAAAGACCAGGTTGTTTTTGCCGGCGACCCCGGTGCCGGTGCCGGAGGTTGTAAAGGTTGTAATTACTTCGGGGTTGGCGGGATCATCTACCGAAAAGAGATAAAGTGTGTTCTCTCTGTCGGTTAAGAGAATATCGCGGCCGTTTCCGGCCAGGGCGATAGCGTCGCTTCCTGCGGCAACATCATATTTGCCGACCAGGCAGGGCACTTCCGGGTTGCTGATATCAAAAATCGCAAGCCCCTCTTTCTCACTGCTGACAAAAGCCAGGTTATCCCGGATGACAATATCGTTAAGACGGCTTACGGTATCGTTGGTTGTAACCAGAGTTGGTTCTTCCGGGTTGGAAATATCGATAACCTGAAAACCCCGGAAAATGTTCGCCATAAATGCATAATCGCCCTTGATGTCAAGCCACATCGGGGCGATCCCGGTATGATACCAGCCAACCTTCACGGGGTCGGCTGGATCTGAGATATTGAAAACCTTAAGGCCTCCATAACAACCGAGGTAGGCGAAATCGCCAACCACTTTGACCTCCAGGCAAAATCCGAGATCGTTTATTGTACTGATAACTTCAGGCTGGTTCCGGTCGGAGATGTCCACGATTGAGAGCGAGTAATCATTATCGTCGAGATTATGGCCGGTGATATAGAGGTAATCACCAAGAACGAAAATATATTCAGCTTCGTGAGTGAGCCGATGATTGACCACCAGAGACAGGTGGGAGGGGTCAGTAACATCAAGAATGTCAAACCCAGCCGCATCGGCGGCGCAGATAGCCAGATCATCCTTGATGATAACATTACGATATTCACCGGTACCCCATTTTGCGATCTTTTCGCTGGTAAATGGCGCCGGGGCCGGATCGAAAAAGATTGCTTTCGCGGGAGTGGGTGCGACAGCTAAGAGTATAAAAATAGATGCAAAAATGACGGAGTAAAACTTCTTTTTCATTGCAAAATTCCTTTTTGTTTGCTTGTAACTTTGTAACACGTCTCATATTCTAATAAAATATGGCACTCCGACCAGCACACCCCCGACTCCCACAGCTACCCATACATTGGAGATCAGATAGGGCATAATCGATAAGGCGACCCCGACAACCAGCGGCACGACCGCTTTCTGACGCCAACCGTAGGTCAAAAAGCCAAGGCCGACGGCCCCGAACAAGACACCTAAAAGTAATTGTGAGGAACTACCCATTGTCAAATATCATTTTCAGCTGTTAGTTCGTGCGACTTTCTGGAGTCAACCTGAACTGTTTAAAGACTTTGCTAACACCGGTTGATAATACAACCACAGATCGTGTCCATCTCATATTATGAGTACGGTATTCGCCCAGAATTATATATCATTAATAATAGTTTTTTTCAAACGGATTTATTTCTTAAGGAGTAGAGGAGACTCAGCATACAAACATCCGTGGGTTCCCGACAATAACCGGTATTGAAAGGCATTAGACAATCAGTAATTTTCAGGAAAGTACGGCCAGGCTGATAACCATATAGCGAATCAGCTTGCCGGAGGTTACCAGAAAAAAAAAGAGCGGTAGATTAACTTTCAACAACCCGGCAATCAGGGTTAGAGGGTCACCGACAATCGGCAGCCATGCGAACAGGAGACTGCCGGTGCCATATTTCCTAAACCTGGCCAGAGCCTTGGCCGACTCACTTTCAGAGATTCTCAAGATTCTTCTGATAAAGAATGAGCTGCCCCAAAAACCGACACCATAATTGACAAATGCGCCAAGCACATTACCGCAGGTGGCCACCCCGACCAGGAGAACCGGATCCAGGCCATGCAGTAAAAGCAAGCCCAGAACAACCTCGGAACTCAACGGCAGAATGGTCGCCGCGACAAACGCGGCCAAAAAGAGGCCGACATAACCGTAGCCTGCAAAAAATTCCATGATACCTAAATGACAGAGCCTAAGTTAACCCGGAAACATCTCGGCCAGCGCGAGACTGGCAGAGCTCCTTATACAGCGATTGAAAAGAGCGGAGATTGGCGTTTCTTCAGGATTGATCTCGATGGTTTCCGCCCCATTGTTAATTGCTATCTGAGGCATTCTGGCAGCCGGATAGACTACCGCAGACGTTCCGATACAGAGAAAAAGATCACACCGCTGCAGTGCCTTAAGTGCGAGATTGATGGTATCCTCCCTTAACGAGTCACCAAACCAGACTATATCGGGCCGCCACCAGGAACTCCGGCCACACCGTTTCTGCGCCAGCGGCACCTCAAAATTTTCTTCGACAACCCCGCTTTCAGAACAGCGCAAACGCCAGATACTGCCGTGCAGCTCAATAACATTCCGGGCTCCAGCCCGCTGATGCAGGCCGTCAATATTCTGGGTAATGATAGTCGTCTGCGGATTTCGCCGCTGGACTTCAGCAATAATTCTGTGGGCCGGATTAGGGTCACAACTTTTAATCATGGCCCGGCGTTTATCATGAAAATCCCAAACCTTCTCAGGATCACTCGCAAAAGCCTCCTGACAGGCATACTCCTGATAATTGTAGTTTTCCCAGATTCCGCCCCGCCCCCGATAAGTCGGAATCCCGCTCTCAACCGAAAGCCCGGCCCCGGTAAAAAAGACAATATTCTTAAATTCTTTCATCTTCAGCGGTCACTCCTCAGGATTATCAAAATAACATATTCTTTCAATTATCAGTAAAA
>JAOZQE010000015.1:0-1248 GCA_029932385.1 bacterium
CATACCATAAATCGAGTCCCTCACTGATAGAATCGTAATACTCCTCATAATAGTGATCAAGTTTCGGCTGGCCGCAGATTTTCAAGAGTTTCCTGAGCCATCTCTTTTCCGCCAGGCGATTTAATTTTTGGTAATAAGCCGCAATTTTACTCCCGAATTCGATGACCACCTGCCGATTGTCAATAATTGAAAAAGTCCATTTCTGACTGTTGGTGCCGGAGGGGGCAGTGATCGCTATTTTTACCAGATCAGTTAAAATATGGCGGCTTACGGCTCGGTCCTGGTAAAGTCGGCAGGAGCGCCGCGATCGCATCAGTTTAACCAGTTCCGACAGGGTGCCCGGTACGGCAGCATCCGGTTTTTGAGAGAAACTGCTGAAATTAAATATTTCAGCTTCGAAAAGGTTGGTGGTTATCGCCTGCTGCGGGCAGGCAGCAGCGCAATGATCACAGGCGAAGCTACAGATTCCGCTTAAAACCGCTTTTTGCTCAATAACGGTGAAGGCGCGGGCCGGACAGATCCTGACACAAATCCCGCAGCCATTGCACTCTTGCCCGATTTCAATCTTTACTGACTCCATTTTTCTTCCCGGTAAAGCTCAATTTTATCACTGATTGAGCGTAAAGTGTGAAGTTTGATACCCGCATCCTGGAGCTGATTGAGATAGAGTTTAAGGTTTGTCAGTGCCGGCCGGATATAGCTGGTAAAATGTTCTTTCCCGCAGCCGCTGAGAAATCCGAAAGCACCCAGTGTCTGGAGTGTGCGGATAAGAGAAAAAAGTGAAAAATTAAGATTGAAAACCGCCGCATCCGGTGGGCTTAGAGACGGATAATTTTTGCATTGCTGGAAATAAAAATCTTTAAGTTCGCGGCGCAATGGCAGCGGCATCTCGATATATGGGTCGTTGATCAGGGCTGCGAGATCATAATAAAAGGGACCTAAACGGGCGCCCTGAAAATCTATCAGGAAGATCTTATCTTGATGGAGCATCAGGTTTTTTGATTGAAAATCGCGATAGAGGAAAAAATTTGCCGGGACTTGCAGGGCCATACCGGCCAGCATTTCGAATTCTTCAGCTAACTGCTGGCGGATCTTAGTGCCGGGTTCAATCCGGCAGAAATCTACGACAAACGCTTCCAGAAAGTAGTTAAGCTCCCGTTCAACAATTAATTCATGGTCGTAAAAGCCCCCGGCATAAGCCCACTGTGGATTAAAATCCCGGGCCGCTTCAACCTGCAGGTGCAGGAG
>JAOZQE010000015.1:1348-22546 GCA_029932385.1 bacterium
CATAAGCCCACTGTGGATTAAAATCCCGGGCCGCTTCAACCTGCAGGTGCAGGAGCAGCGAGAGCACCTCCTGATAGAGGGCAATACTTTTACTGTGCCAACCGTGTTTTTTGATGAAGTTGTGGAGGGTTATATCGCCTAAATCCTGGAGAAGATAGATATCCTCATCGGCAGAATCCGCAGTCAGATATGCCGGCACTGGAAAATTCAGGTTTTCAAGGTGCTGCTGAATGAGTTTGAACGTGTTGTTCTGGCTTAAACCGCTCTGTTTATCCCGGGTCGAGCAGCCGCTGGCGTCAGCCGCAATAAAAGATGAAATTCCGGGTGCAGTAATCCGATAATAGAGGCGGTCGGAGCCGTCCGGACTCAGCGGTCTGATCTGAAATTTTACATTCTGATCTGCCACTTGAAGTTGCTGAATATATGCCGAAATCTTATTTTTGAGATCTTTATGCATGGGCTGTTTCAGACCTGTCGGGTCAGCTCAGGTAGATATCCTCATAGACCTTCTCAATGAGCGGCAGAAATCTAGAGTTGTCTAAATCATGATAGAGCATCGCGCTTAAGGCCATGGCTCCGGCCCCGACCCCCTCTTTGACATAGCCCTCTTCGTAGAGGCTGAGGTTTTTATGGCAGGAAGTCGAGAAGTCAAGACCTGCAGCGTAGAGTGGTAGCGCCTGCGGGAGCTGTTGCATCAACGAGCGCACATCTGCTGATTTATCCTCGGAGACCCAGGCGGTAGTTGCGATAGCGATATTCTCAATCCGTGCCTCCACGGCCTCGGCAAGCAAGGCTTTGGCGCCGGGAGTGGTTATCGCGGTCAAAGCAGCCGGTCGATTCAGCAGAGCTCCGATTAAAGCAGCGACCGCAATCATCTGGGTGCCGCCCGCCAGAAGAACCGGGATTTCACGGCTTGCACTCATGGCGATTCCAGCTTGAACCGCCTGCATGGGGTCACCTAAAAAACGAACTGCATTTAAGGGGTTGTCAAGGGACGATCCCTGTTTCAATCCCTTCTCCCGCATGGCCCGGCAGACGAGTTCCTGTTTCAGGCTCTGATTATTGCCCGGCATACTGCCGCTGATTTTGCCTAAGGCCGAAATCCCCAGAGCCTCCATTACTGCCATCGCCGTGGTTGTGCCTCCGGGAACGCTTTCGCCGAGAACCAGGGTGTGTCGGTTGAGTGCGAGTTGCTGGCCGATGATAAGTCCCTGAACGAAAAGTTCTTCAACTTGAACTACGGCTTCCGGGGCGGTGATGGAGAGGCCCGGATTCCGTCCGGCCGTGATCATCGGGACTTTGGGGGTGATCGCATTCCCGGCATCGACTACCAGAAAAGGGGCGTTGAGTTCAGTTAATGCGGCCATGGTGATGATTACCGGTGACGGCGGCCCGACCGGATTTTCCGGTATCTTGCCCAGGCAGAGCGCCTGGCCGTAGACGATGGCTTCGACATCGGCGGCGGCGGTGTAGGGAATCAGTTCCGGGCTGGCCCCGGCGGCGGAAACCCCGGGGATCAACGCGGTTTCGGTGGATGCGATAGTACAGACAAAAAACGGCGGGAGTTGCCGGCAGCGGTCGAGAAAATCCCGGTTGTTTTCGGGTTCATGTACTTTTATTATGGCGGGCATAGTCATATTGTCACCTAAAAATTTATAACTGGATCCCGGCAGCTATTTTTTAGCGGCGGAAGATGTGGGCCTGGCTGAAGCCGAGGTGCCGGGCCTCATTATGAGCGGCTTCGCGACTGTTAAACCAGCCGAGGCGGACACGATAGAGGGTGCCGTTACTTTGTTTGATCTCATCAATGAAAACTTCGTCGTTCTGGCGGGCGATCTTATCCCGCAGCTTAAGGGCCGGCTCCCGGTTTTCAAAGGCTCCGAACTGGATGGCAAAGGGGTGCTTTTTTGAATGTGAGATACTTTCCGGCAACTCCAGAATATCGATTCTGACCATGGCAGTACCGTTTTGGATTATTCCCAGTTGCCGGGCGCCGTATTTGGAGAGATCAATCACCCTATTTTTAACAAAAGGACCGCGATCATTGATGAGCAACTCAATCTGACGCTGGTTTTCGAGGTTGGTTACCAATACTTTTGTTCCCAGCGGCAGCCGTTTGTGGGCTGCGGTGGGGTCATTCATATCATAAATTTCCCCGCTGGCGGTGGCCTGACCATGAAAAGGGTGGCCGTACCAGGAGGCGATACCCTGCTGGTAGAATCCAGGCTCAAGTTTCTCCAGTGGTACAGTCGTATCAGTATCGGTTGTCAGCTTATCTGATGTCGTCGAGCAGGCGGAAAAAAAGAGCATCGCTCCGGCCAGTATCAGGATGACAGCGGTGAGCTGGTGTTGTTTCAGTTCCTTGCGGTTTAGTCTGCGGTAGTGTTTCGGCATCGGTTTTACTTTCCTGAAAAGAGTTAATGGAGGCCGGAGCTGTTGAGCATGACGACTTTTTTGAAATCATCACCGATCAGAATCTGGTTGATACAACCGAAATTTTGATCCAGGTTGAAAATATTTGTATTCGGCAGTCCCAGTATATGTGAGATAAGGAGCAGGTTGACCCCGCCGTGAGCAACAATAACTATTGCTTCACCGCGATGCTGAGCCGCAATTTTATCAAATTCCGGATAGATACGTTTTTCGACCTCTTCGATGGTTTCACCGCCGGGAATCCGGTAGTTTATGAAATCGGCAAATTTCTTCTCCACCTGTTCGGGGAAACGCTCGCGTACTTCAGCCAGGGTCAACCCTTCCCAGTCACCCATCTTCATCTCCCTGAGGTTTTCATTCAGTTCCAGTGGGCAGCCGATTTTAGAAGAGATTATCTCACCGCCTTTGCGGCAGCGCTGCAGATCGCTGGCATAGACCATTGTGATATTCAGACTGGATAATTCCAGTCCGCGTTGAGCCATCTGGGCCCGGGCTTTGGCGGTAATGTCAACGTCAAAGTGGCCATTGTAACGTAAAGGGCCGTCCAGAGTATTGACGGTTTCACCGTGTCTCAGCAGGTAGATAGTGGTTGATTTAGGGGGCATTTTTATATCCTACATTAAGGCGACAAGCATAATCAGAGTTAAGGCTTCACTGCTCTCGCAGGTGAAACCTAAAATATCGCCGGTTACACCGCCGAGTTTACGGCGGGCACCGTATCCGACTAAAATAACATATAAAACAATCACAAAAAAACTTAATAAACCGGCGAAACCGGCAAACAGAAGTCCGGCAGTAAATGCTGTGACCGCCGCGATAGAGAGTTCACGTACCCCGCAGTGGTTGGTGAAAATAGCTCCTAAACCGCCTTCAGCCCGCGCGTATTCGGAGCTGAAGGTCAGCTGAATAATGGCGTAACGGCCGAAGACGGGAAAGATAATTATACTGAAAGGGCAATCTTTAACGATGGTCAGCAGAGCACTGAATTTAAGCAGCAGTAAAAGAATCAGGGCCGTAGCTCCCATACTGCCTAAAAAACTGTCTTTCATGATCGAAAAGATCTTTTCCCGGTCCATTCGACCACTCATCAAACCGTCAGCGGTATCGGCGATGCCGTCCAGGTGAAAACCGCCGGTCAGCAGAAAATGAACGAGAAGAATCAGCGCGGCAACAATCATCGGGGTCAGAAAAAGGTTGAAAAAAAGTCCAGCGGCAAGCAAAATCAGCCCGAGTAAAAACCCTACCAGGGGGAACCAGGCTTGAGTTTTGCCTAAGGTCTCTTCCGGAACCTCAGCGCTGAAAGAGCCCGAGGGTAAAGTGGTCAAAAAAGAGAAGGCTAAACGAATCTGAGTTATAATTGAGTTCATATAGTGTTGGTAACTTACAGGTTATTTCAATTTTTGCGGCAGGCCCCAGACCGTAAAATAGACCTCCTGGCAGGCTTTGGCCAGACGCTGATTTGCAAATCCGGAAAGATCACGGAAACGGCGGCTTAACGGGTGTTCGGGAACCAGTCCCAAGCCGACTTCATTGGTTACCAGAATAACTGTTGCCGGCAGGCGGTTGATATTCTCGGCCAATGTGTCGATAGTCTTTAAAATCATCTTATCGCTGTCGTCACGACCCATAAGGTTAGAGAGCCATAAAGTTAAACAGTCAACCAGGATTATGTCAAAATCAGAACCCGCAGCCTGCAGGGCCGCGGTCAACTCCAGAGGTTCTTCGATAGTTTTATGCCAGCGATCATCGCGTTCAGCCTGATGTTTGGCAATTCTTTTTTCCATCTCCAGATCAAGCGCTTCGGCGGTTGCCAGATAGGCCCGTCGACCGGGCATGGTTTCCGCCATCTTCTGGGCAAAACTGCTCTTGCCGCTGCGCACGCCGCCGCCTACCAGAACGGATGAAATTTTCTCTTTGGTCACGATTATTTACCTGGATTAAGATCAGCGTGATTCGTAATCCAATAACAGTTTCCTGTCAACGGTTTTTGTCGGATTTCGGGTCGGGGCTGCCAGCAGCAGATGGTCTCTGTTGTTGGAACGGCGGTGGTTTTCTGCCGGTCGTAACGGTTGTAGAGGTGTTTGTCGCTAAGCAGGGAAGCGGCGGCCGCCAGATCGAAACTGGTGGGGACAGGGAGGCCTCCGCAGATGCGGTTCAGGTTGATCTGCAATTGATTTTTGCAGGAATCAGAGACGGTCTGCAAACCTGATTCTGAGATTGACTGGTTCGAGCAGTCTATGCCGGTGTTGATAAAGGGTAGAGCCGCAGGTGGTGCGTTACGATTAAGTTCAATCCGGTCAAGATAGCCATATTTTGGTGGGGGAGCATTTTCTTCAATTTGACTGAGTTGGAGAAAGAGAGCGCCTTCACCGGGGCCGGAAACCGGTTTCGGTTTGGGGGATTTAGATTGATTATGATAACTTTGCCAGCAGTAGCCTAAAACATCGCAATAGCAGTCGATGACGCCACATAAAACCGTATCAACCCGACCGCTTTCAAGCCATTGGCCGGCGCTAAGGAGAGCCATCGTTAGAGAGTCAGACCCTTGGGTTAAACTTAAGGTGGGGCCGGTTATTGCAAAGTGTTCAGCGATATGGGAGGCAGCGGCATTATGGACGGAATTGGAAAACATGGTCGGTGAGGCGAGGGCATCGCCATCATCTATAACCGAATCGAGAAAAGCGAAGGTTGTGGCACTGGCTCCGTGGGCACTGGTGACAATTAAGCCGGTTTGCGGCCCAGTTAAATCTGTCGCCGTATCTTTCACCGCGAGTACGGCCCCGAGCAGGGCGAGTCGGGAAAAATTGTCGAGGCGGCGTAATTTTCGGGGTTTTATGAATTCTGCCAGAGGTTTGCTGTCGGCGCGAAAGATTGGTAAATCGTAATCGCCGGCCTGGGTTTGGATCCGGGCGATTTCAGGCGTAATTTTAATATCATTCGAAAGTGCCGCTTTTAAGTCGGCCATGCCCGCGCCGAAAGCACCCACCGGGCCGATACCATTTATTGCCAGAGGAAACAAATCAGTCCTCCTCAAGGCCGATAATCAGGGCCGAATTATTGCCGCCGAATGCCAGAGACTGGCTTAAGGCGAAGTTGCCGTTGAAAGTTTGTGCAGAGGTGATTGGCGCGTGGTCGATTGCGGGGTCGATTTTAGTGAACCCGGCACTTTGGGGAATCTTCCGTTTTTTGAGCATGGCAACTGTAAAGGCGGCTTCCAGGGCGCCAGCCGCGCCCAGAGTGTGACCGGTATGGCCTTTGGTGGAAAAGAAAGGCACAAGGGGAAACATATCTTTGAGAACAAGGCCTTCGCAGAGATCATTATTTGAGGTTGCGGTGCCGTGGGCGTTAATAAAGGCGATCTGGTCGGCGGAAATTTCGGCATCTGCAAGTGCGTTGTTCAATGCCAATCGTAAGCCTCGACCCTGCGGGTGCGGGGCGGTCAGATGCCAGGCATCACAGGCGCTGCCGGAACCGGCGATGAAGGCCTGTGGTGAAGTCGGCTCTATATTTATGCCGGAAAGTTGCCGTTGTTGGTAGATTTTTTCCGATTCCAGCACTAATATGGCCGCCCCCTCACCCAGATTAAGGCCACTCCGGCTTTCATCAAAAGGGCGGCAGGGTAGGTTGTCGCTGATCATCAGGGAGATAAATCCGTTACAGGTGACGCGGCAGAGTTCATCACTGCCACCGGCCAGAACTAGATCACAAATTCCAGCTCTGATCCACTCCGTGCCGATGGCAATGGCATCGGTTCCCGATGAACAGGCATTGACAACCGTCAGCTGCGGGCCGCAGAGATTGAAAACTTTCGCCACCACCGCGGCCGGGTTACTTTGCAAATAACGGTCAATCGGTTGTAAACCGGGGGTTTCATGATTTTTGAAGTCACGGTAGAATTGTTCATCATTCATGTTGCCGCCGACCGTAGTGCCGATACAGACACCAACCCTGAGCCGGGATAACTTTGTTATTGGCGCATGGTTTGTACTCCAACCCGAATCTTTCAGTGCGGCTCGGGCTGCCGCCACCGCCAGACGGCTGGTACGCAGCCAGGGCTGGTTTTTGTCGGGCTCATCAAGGCTTGAAGAGGGAAGCTCAAATACCGGGTAGGATAGGGGGTGGTCAAGTTTGAAGCGGCGGGCCGGTGCGGGGTTGCGGCGATCCTGAAACAGGGCTGCAACCGCGGTTTCAAAATCAAGCCCGCAGGCACACAATCCGCCAATACCGCTTATTCTGACCTTCATCGAGTGCCTGTTAGATATAAGAAAAATGTCCTGGCAATTAAATTATCCATCTTTGCAAATTATATGCGTCAAAATATAAAGTCAAGGGATTCCTGTAGTCATCTGCATTACATTTTCAATGATTGATTGCCGGTGTTTATATATGCAGGATCAGAGTGTGAACTTGACAATGAATATCGAGCTGGTATAACCTGAAGAGTCCATTGCAAGTTAGCTGAGTTAAATTGAAATACTAAAAAATATAATCCTGCAAAAGGTTATGAGAACCGGAGGCTTTATGCGTTTGTATAGATCAATTATTTTTACTCTGGTACTTGCCGGTTGTGCATTTCTGTTTTCAGGTTGTGCCACGTCGCATAAGACCCGCGATGTGGTGCGGACGATTTCACTTGATATGCCGACCGACTACCGGATGGCATCCTACCTCGGTTTTTTCAAACCTCGCAAAAGTTTCCTGCTGACTGAGATCAAGACGGATATTCTGATTGCAAATATCTTTCAAAGCCGTTGTCCGCATTGTCGGGGTCTGGCTGAAAGCTTGAATGAAATTTATGATTTAGTTGAAAAAGAGGGGCTTTTTCACAAGATAAAATTTATCGGTTTAGGTTACGGAGACGACTTTATCGAAGTTGAAGACTTCAAGAAGCGTTATGCCATTCGCTTTCCGATGTTTGCAGACCCGCTGGCGGATAAGGTTAAAGTAAAAAATATTCCGGCAATTTTTATCCTGAAAATGACTCCGACAGGTGCTAAAGTTCTCTATGAGTATTACGGGGTTCTGCCCAAGTCTAAAGATCTTATGGATATAATGCGTAGTGAGCTGGATCCCGCCTCATGAGCTCAACTTTTTGATTTGCTGGAAAAATTATTTTACCAAGTAGATCCCGGTTATAAAGTTGCATGCGGAGGTTCGGCTGTTTTCTGGAGCGTCTTTAAAAAAGCGTAGAGCAAATGGTCGAAATTCCCGGATTACTGGTTACGCAAGACAATCAGTTTTGCAGTATCACATGCCTTACTCCCTGAATTTGTTTGAAGGCTAAACCCTCTACGATTCCCTGTCGGACAACCTTCTTATCCTTGACTATAGTCCCGGCTACATACTTAAAGCCAAGTTCGAACATTATCGGTGAAACCGGCGTACTTGGCCCGACAATAAGTTTGGTTGCGGCGGCGGAACAGCCGGAAAGGATTGTGGCCAGGCTTTTATTGGAGATCGTCGTTGCGGTAATCGCGACGACATCAGCTGCCGGCAGGTATTCCGGCATAAGTTCGGCTTTAAGATCTCCAAACTGGGGTTTTTTCTCAAAGATCTTAAAATTATTAAAGCAGCCCTGCATCCGTTCAACAAAAGGAAAATGGCCGACTACAACCACGTTTTTTCCTTTACCGAGATCCATAATCAAATCTCCGGCATTGATATCCGCAATATCTTCCGGTTCCGGGTCGGGGAGGAGTGAGTTTAGCGCGGCAACGCCTAAGGAGCTTTTCAGAGGATTGTCGTCGTAGATGAGTTGGGCCAGTTCCTGAGCTGAGCCCACTTTGTCGGGGGCGGGAAGATTCTTGGCGGATACGGGATGTTTTCCTGAAGCCCAGGTTGCCAGTCCCATTTTGTGACTCTCGACGGCAACGATATGGGCACCGTAAGTTATGCTGGTAACCGGTTGTTCCGGCAGCTTTTCTACCGAACTTAAAATCAGGTCAATTATCTCATTGTGGTTCATATTAAGTCCCTCATGGCTATAAATTACTTTTGGTTTCAAGGTGCAGGCACAAATTTTTGAGTCGATTTAAGCTGTTTTCATCGTTAACGTTTATGACCTCTGTCGTAATATCAAAACCAGCCAGAGCGCGGCGGGCGTGTTCCGGCATATCCGCAATTCTTTTCAAATTGCCATCCCGGTCAAAGAGTGTGCCAATATCTGAAAATCCAATGAGAGCAAGTTCCTGCAATACTTTATCAGCTGTTATTTCAGTGCGCTTTGACTGCGCTTCGCGTAATACCCCAAGGTATTCCTGAATGTATGGTTTTGTTAGTAGATTACACCCTCTCTCTCTCTCTCTCTCTGATTTTTCCGAGTAGCCAGCCCGCCGCGCTGCCCCCGCGCCATTTCCATCAACGATATATTCCTCGCAAAACCTCTGTTGCCGTAACGTGAGCTTCGAGCCCTTTTGTTTCGGTTTAGTCTTTTCCATGTCGTTAACCTCGTAACAGCCGTAAAGATCGCTGTGTGAGCCGTTCTGGCGTATTAATTTAAGCCTTATAGATATAACCTATCATTTAATTGATTAAGAGTATAGCAAGATATGCATGCAAAGTCCAGAACCTCACAACGGATGTGATTAAACTGTTCCGGGGGGGGGAGCGTTATAGCCTGCTAAAGAAGTCAAAGGATGAGGTGGGGAGTAAAGGCGGCGCAAGCAACTGTCAAAAGTGATGTTGCCGGTGGCGGGTTGTTTTGTCTGAATGGAGAGAAAAAGGGAGAAGGATTTTAAATCTTGGCACCCATCTTGGCACCCAAGAGGGAAATTGGCGAATCTGTGATAGTTGGGATAGAAAAGGGGTTATCAGTCAGAAACCGATAACCCCTTTGATTTATTTAGCATTTCAGTGGTGCCCGGAGCCGGAATCGAACCGGCACGGGATATTATCCCGAGGGATTTTAAGTCCCTTGCGTCTACCTATTCCGCCATCCGGGCGTTTTTTCGGGAACCGCTGTAGAGAAAAAATTGGAGGCGCCATCCGGATTTGAACCGGAGATGGAGGTTTTGCAGACCTCTGCCTTACCACTTGGCGATGGCGCCAAAAAAAATCAGCAATGTTGCTGATTTCCGTCAAAATTAAAGGATATGGAGCGGGAAACGGGATTTGAACCCGCGACTTCGACCTTGGCAAGGTCGCACTCTACCACTGAGTTATTCCCGCATATTCAGTTAATTTCGAGAGCGCTTTATAAACGAGTAAATTGCAAATGTCAACTTAAAAATTGAAATAAACATACGACTTTGCTTTATCAGGGGAAGTTGTATGCCGGTTCGGGAAAGACCCTGGTGCGGTCCTGGATTTCAACAAAAAAGTTGTACTTTTATCAATTGAATGGTAGTAGCCGAAAACTTATAAAAGGTATTATTTAACGAATAGTCTGAAAAGCAGTTGTTTTCTGGCATTTAGTGTAAACTTAATTAATGATTGATCTGTGAGGATGATGGAATGAAGCACAATGTAATCTTAGGAACCGGATCTGCGGCTCCAGACAATGTTGTTACGAATGCTGATCTTGAAAAGATAATGGATACCAGTGATGAGTGGATTGTACAGCGTACCGGGATTAAATCACGGCACATTGCGCGGCCGGGAGAGAAATTTTCTGATTTTGCCGTGCCCGCGGCCCGGCAGGCTCTGGATATGGCCGGGGTTGAGGCGGCAGATCTTGATTTGATTCTGGCCGGAACCATATCCCCGGATCATATAATGCCGTCCGGTGCCTGCTCAGTGCAGGCTTTGCTGGGGGCGCACAAGGCGACGGGCATGGATGTCTGTGCCGCTTGTTCCGGTTTTATTTACGGGCTTTCGATTGCTGATAAATATCTTAAATGCGATCCTGATATGAATATTCTCGTGATTGGCGGCGAGATTGTCAGTCACCATCTTGACTGGGAGGATCGGACCACCGCAGTACTGTTTGGTGATGCGGTCGGGGCGGCGGTAGTCGGGGCGCGGGCCGATGGTCATCGTCTATTGTCAGTTGAAACCGGCTCTGACGGTAACCTGGGTAGGTTGCTCTATATTGAGGGGCTGGGCTCGGCGACCCCGGTGACTAAGGACTTTGACATAGACAACACCTATATCAAGATGAAAGGCCGCGAAATATTCAAGCATGCAATCAAAAATATGGTCGAGGTTTCCAACCGGGCTCTGGCCCGGGCCGGAGTTACCCTGGACCAGGTTACCAAAGTTATCCCGCACCAGGCCAATATGCGGATTATCGAGATGCTGGCCAAGCAGTTCAAAAAACCGATGAGTGAAGTTTTTGTCAATATTGACCGTTACGGCAACTCTTCGGCCGGCACGATTCCGGTGGCCTTAAGTGAAGCGGTCGACACTAAATTTATTGAACCCGGAGATATCGTCTTGATGACTGTTTTCGGCGGCGGCCTGACTTGGGCGGCGGCGGTTCTGGAGTGGTAGCCGCCTGTTTTTAAGGGGCGGTTTCTGTGAGTTAATCCTCATTGACAACCTTTTGCAACTCGGATATAAATAATTTTATCATTACAGTTTCTCCGGGCGGTTAACTCAGTGGGAGAGTGCCACCTTCACACGGTGGAAGTCACTGGTTCAAACCCAGTACCGCCTACCAGAACAATGAAATACCAAGGGAGCCGGTTTTAAGGGCTCCCTTTTTTTTGTTGTCAGCCGGACAGCGGCGTGACGGTTCAGCAGTGTTTTTTTGTAATCCATGTTGTAAGGAGATTGGAGATGGCGAGCAAAGTTTACATGGCAGATCTCAGGGCGAATTTTAAGGATAACCTGATGACCAAAATAACCCGTCTTTTAGAGGCCGTGGGTATTGCTGAAGGCATCCGGCCGCAGTCTCTGACGGCGATTAAGCTGCACTTCGGCGAAGAGGGTAACGCTTCATTTATCCGGCCGATCCTGGTGCGGCCGGTAGTCGATTTGATCCATGAACTTGAAGGCAAAGCCTTCGTTACCGATACCAACACGCTCTATGTCGGTTCCCGCAGCGACGCGGTCAAACATCTGGAGACCGCGACCCGGCACGGGTTTAATTTCCCGGTTCTCAATGCCCCGGTTCTGATTGCCGATGGCTTGATCGGCAACAGCGTGCATTCAATTGAGGTCGATCTGATGCATTTTCAGGAGGTTAAGATCGCCTCTGAGATTGTCAATGCCGACGCGATGGTGGTTATGAGCCATTTCAAAGGACATGAGCTGCCGGGTTTTGGCGGGGCTTTGAAAAATCTCGGTATGGGGTGTGCCGGGCGGGAAGGAAAACTGGCCCAGCATGCCAATATCAGTCCTAAGGTGACGCGAAAACGCTGTGTCGGCTGCGGCCAGTGTCTTGAGTGGTGTCCGGCACAAGCTATCTCACTGGATCCTGAGAGCGGTAAGGCGGTGATCGATAATGAACCCTGTATCGGCTGCGGTGAATGTATCTTGATCTGTCCTCAAGGGGCGATCAATGTCCGCTGGACCGAAACCGGGTCTATCTTCCAGGAGAAGATGATCGAGTATGCTTACGGGGCCTGTGCCGGCAAGCGGGAGCGCTGTTTTTTTATCAATTTTGTTATACAGGTGAGTCCGGCCTGTGACTGTTACAACCATAATGATATGCCGGTGGTCGCCGATATCGGGATTCTCGCATCGAAAGATCCGGTGGCTCTGGATCAGGCCTGTGCCGATCTGGTGGTGGCGGCTCCGGGCCTGCCCGGCAGTGCTCTTGGCGATGAACTGGCTCCCGGCAGTGACAAGTTCAAAACTCTCTATCCTGAAGTTGACTGGCGTCTGCAGCTGGCCTATGCCGAAAAAATTGGTCTCGGCTCACGCACCTACGAACTCGAAAAAGTGTAATTTTAGGGCGCTGAATGCTGAAAAAGCTTGCAATTTTCGAGCTCTTGGTGTAGCAGGCTCCTCTTTGGTTCGCGTTTTCCTGAGAATGGCTTGGAAAAGCGGCCGAACTTCCTTGCTCCTTGTTCCATATTTAATGATTAAAAGGGGCTACTAAACTCAGAAGGAGGAAATCTGAAAAATGAGTGAAGTTGTGAGAAAGTATGAGTTGCTCTACATTCATCCCGGCAATCTGCCGAGTGAAGATGTGGAGAAGGTTGACGAGATCCTGAACGGGACTCTCGAGAAGCTGGCGGGTGAGCTTTTACACCGTGAAGACTGGGGCGTTCGGGCCCTGGCTTATCCGGTGAAAAAAATTGCTGAGGGACGTTATATCCTGGTGCGAATTGCTTGTCCTGCCGAGTGTCTGAAAGAGATTGAAAGACGCTTTAAAATTACCGAGTCAGTAATTAAATTTCTCTCGCTGCGGTTGGCGGATGATTTTGTCCAGGAAGAGATCCCTGAGCCGGCTTTAGATACGGCTGAAGGTGAAGAGGCTTCTGGAGAGGCTACTGTCGCAGAAGAAACCCCGGAAAAGAGTGCCGTTGCAGAAGAAACTCCGGAAGAGGTTGTTGCGGTGGTTGAGGCCGAGGTTAGCGGCACTGAAGTCGCAGAAACTGAAGTTGCAGAAGAAGTTGCAGAAGATAGTGCGGCTGCGGATGAATCTGAAGATGAAAAACCGGGAGAAGAATAATGGCTTTTGCGAAGAAAAGAACTGACGCGAAGGGGGGCAGTCGGCGCCGCTCTTTTGTGACTCGAAGAAAATATTGTCGTTTTTGTGCCGACAGCTCTTTGAAGATTGACTATAAAGATGTACGCCTGCTGCGTTACTATATCAGCGAGAAGGGCAAAATTGTGCCCCGGCGTATTTCCGGTACCTGTTCGGCCCATCAGCGCGAACTGATGGTGGCCATCAAACGGGCCCGTAATATTGCCCTGTTGCCTTTTTCGGTGAGTTCACCGAAACCGTACTAGCGGTAGAGTTGCGGTTTTGTTTGAATTGCCGGCACTGGCCGGAAAATTTTGGATTGTAAGTTGTGGCTGAAAATCAGGTTATTGTAAGTCGGACATTGCCGATCACGGTGGCGATTACGGTTATGCTCTACCTGGGCGGGGCAATTTTCCCGATTTTCGGAGCTCTGATCGGCATGGCGGCGATGGCACCGGGGATTTATCTCCGGTTTCAGACGAATCTGCGCTGGCCGCTGGTAGTTATGGTGGCGGTGGTTGTCGGGCTGCTCTTTTTAGTTTTCCGAACACCGTCACCGGTGGCAGTCTACTTTTTCGAATTTGGACTTTCAAGTCTGATCTTCGATGATCTTTTACGCCGCCGGCGCTTCGGGGTTGAGACTCTGTTTCTGGCCGCTGCGGTTACGACCTTTGCGATTATTATTGTAATGGTCTGGATCAGCTCAGGTCAGGGAATAAACCCGGTTATTTTAACGGAACGTTTTCTCCGGGTAAATATCGATGCGGTTTATGCTCTTTATCAAAATGCTGGGGTTTCAGCCGATCAGCTGGCGGTTTTACGCCAGGCGGCGGAAGAGGTTGCAGTCTGGGCCGGGTCTTTTTTCCCGACTCTGCTGTTTGTAGCTTTTTTCTCTCTGCAGGCATTCGGTTTCGGGGTTGCCCGAGTCTTTTACGGTAAGCGTTATTCTGCTCCGCCGGAGATTCTTAAGGGCGCGGCCCCGTTCTCCCGTTTGCAATTGTACCCGCAATTGGTCTGGCTTTTGATACTTTCACTGGCCGCCATAATGTTTTTCCCGTTATCGGGCCTGTTGCGGATTGTGGTACTGAACTGTGCTGGGATTCTGCTTTTTGTCTATCTGGTTCAGGGTTTTTCGATTTTGCAGTTTGCGTTTGAGAGTTTTGCCATAGGCAGACTGCCAAGGTTTTTTTTATTTTTTATTTTTTTAGCTTTTCAGTTTCTTTTTATCTTTTTAATTCTGCTCGGGGTGTTCGATATATGGATCGATTTCAGAACCCGAATTACCCGCCGGCAGCAGAGATTGGAAGAGTAGTCCGGTTATTGTCCGGGAAAGAAGCTGAAGGAAAGTATTTTTGGAGGATTTTGTAATGCGGATAATTTTACAGGAGCCGGTTGAACATCTTGGGAATATCGGTGACACGGTAACCGTGGCCGATGGTTATGCCCGTAACTATTTGTTGCCGACCGGTCGGGCGATAATCGCCAACGAAAGCAACGTTAATTATGTCAAACACCACCTCCGGGGTCTGGAGAAGAAGCGACTTCGTCACCAGGCTGATGGTGAAGCCCTGCGTGATCGTTTGCAGACTCTGACTTTGGAGTTTGAGCGTAAAGTCGGAGA
The DNA here is from genome assembly GCA_029932385.1 of bacterium. Lineage (GTDB taxonomy): Bacteria > Desulfobacterota > Anaeroferrophillalia > Anaeroferrophillales > Tharpellaceae > Tharpella. The sequence continues at coordinate 15,979 of JAOZQE010000015.1, forward strand.
ACAGGGTAAACTTTTCGGTTCAGTTACGGTTATGGACATTGCCGAGAAACTGAATGAGAACGATGTCGAGATTGACCGGCGCAAGATTGAGCTGCCGGAAGCCATCAAAAATATTGGTGATTTTAAGGCTCTGGTCAAAGTTCAGATCGGTATCGTTGCCGAAATCAAGGTGGTCGTCGTCGGGGATCAGGATGATGAAGTCCTGGCCGCAACGGATGATGCTGCTGTTGCAGAGATCATCGAGAGTGTGGCTCCGGATGCGCCGACTGAGAATCCCGAAGCCGGTGAAGCATAAACTGTTTTATCTTTGAAAGACGTATTTCCGGTACCGGTCTGTGTTTGCGGCCCGGTACCGGAACTTTATCCCTCCGCTTAACCTGAAAGTTTGTTTTTGTTGTTGGGGTGAAGAAAAAATCCTCCGCCCGCCGGATCCGTGATCCGGATCGATTTACCTTGGGCTTCAGCCCGCCAATTCCCCGTTTTTGCTGTACCGTATCTGGTTTCAGTATTGATCTATTCCGTAATTTCAGCCCATAAAATTTCCGTAGACTGTTTTTATAGTTGAAAACCGTGGGCAAATGTGTGTATGATTCAAGTTACACAAAATCGAGTCAAATCGATTTCCCCCATAGACCCCAACCTTTCCCTTTTGGTTAACAGAAAATGACCCGTAACAGTAAAAAAGAGAGTGCCGACATTCTCAGAATTCCACCCCAGAGCCTGATGGCGGAGGAGGCCCTGCTCGGCGGAGTGATGCTTGAGAATGAGGCGTTGACCCAGGTAACCGATTACGTCAAAGATGAGGATTTCTATCGCCCCGGCAACCGCGAGATATTTAACTCGATTCTGGCCCTGGCCAAGAACCAGGAACCGATAGACCTGGTTACAGTGGCGGATCATCTGAAACAGCGGCAGAAGCTTGATGCCGTAGGTGGCAGCGGTTATCTCTCATCTCTGGTTGATAACATACATACTGCGGCCAATTTGACGGCTTACGCGCGGATTGTTAAGAATAAATCACTGCTCAGGAGTCTGATCACCACCTCAACTGATATTATTGAGAAAAGTTACGGTGAGATTGAAGATGTTGATACTCTGGTTGATCAGGCCGAGAAGGCGATTCTCGAGGTGGCTAAAAACCGGGGGCAGTCTGAAGTAAGCTCGATTGATGAGGTGGTCAAGGAGAGCTTTGCCACAATTGATACGGCCTATCGAAGTAATTCACCTTTAACTGGAATTCCCACCGGCTTTGAAAAAATCGATAAATTAACCAATGGTCTGCAGCGTTCGGATCTGATTATTATTGCCGGCCGGCCGAGTATGGGAAAGACCTCTTTTGCTCTGAATATAGCTCAGAACAGTGCGTCTCATCCGGACAATAACAGCAAGGTCATATTCTTTTCACTGGAGATGTCTAAGGTGCAGCTTGGAATCAGGATGCTCTGCAGTCAGTCTGAGCTTGATTCCAACATTTTAAGAAGCGGGATGCTCAAGGATGATGAATGGCCGCGGTTATCGGAGGCCGCAGCCGTGGTTTCGGAATTGCCGGTTTATATTGATGATACCTCCGCGATTACGGTAATGGAGATGCGGGCCAAGGCCCGGCGCTTGAAGAATGATAAAGGCCTGGATCTGGTGGTGGTTGATTATCTGCAGCTTATGCAAGGTGATGGTGAGAGTCGTGAACGCGAGATCTCGGAAATCTCGCGTTCATTGAAAGCGATGGCAAAAGAGTTGAATGTACCGGTAATCGCTCTCTCTCAGCTTAACCGGAGTGTCGAGTCGCGTCCCGACAAGCGGCCGCAGTTGTCTGACCTGCGCGAATCCGGGGCGATTGAACAGGATGCCGATGTGATTATGTTTGTTTATCGTGACGAGGTCTACAACAAAGACAACCCTGAAAATACGGGTAAAGCCGAAATCCTGATTCGCAAACAGCGAAATGGTCCGACCGGGGTGGCGGAATTGCGGTTTTTTAGTAAATTTACAACCTTTCGTGATGTTGATAAACGTTATGACGAATATGATGGTGGTCCCCCGTCAGGTTTATCTGAAGGTGAGATGGCGACGCTGGAGAGTGATTTCTCCCATTTTGATGATATGTGACTATGTGAGGGAGTCTTAATATGTTGGATATCCGGAGAAAAATAATGGTGGCGGTAGATGGTTCTGCGGTTTCCGATAAGGCGGTGTATGAGGCCGTCTGGCTGGCCGGCAATCAGCGGAGTAACTTGAAAAATGAGTTGATTGCAGTCTTTGTTAAAACTGACCGGATGCGCGATTACGATGATCTTTTTGTCCGCGGGATACCGGCTGGTGAGATCGATGATCGTTGGGAAAAAATTATTGAAAACGCTTTTTTTGTGGTTCGGAAGCTGGCCGCAGAGAAGGATATCGTTTTAGAAACCATTGTGGTTGAGGGTGAGCCGGCCAGTACGATTGTGGGGTTGGCCCATAATCATGATGTAGATTTGCTGGTGATTGGGAGTACCGGAAAAGGTGCGGTGAAACGCGCCTTTCTCGGCAGTGTTTCAGCCGAGGTGATCGAGCATGCCGGTTGTGGAGTTTATGTCGTCAGGGCGTGATTTTTTAGAGTGAACCATTAAAGAGGGTGAACGATTCACCTTTCAAAGAGCCGGCGTAGGTTACTCCTATTGCCTGCAGAATCTCGACCGCAGTGGCGGTCGGGGCTGAGACCGAAAGAATCAGTGGGAATTCGGCTCTGGTGATCTTGACCGCCATTTCAAGGTTGATCCGGCCGCTGAAGAGGGCACCTAAAGAGTTCATTTTGAGCCGGTTGGTAATGCAGTAGCCAACAATTTTATCAAGGGCGTTGGTTCGACCGACATCCTCTTCGCAATGTAATATCCGGCCGTCCCGGCTGACCAGAGCCACTGCATGAGCCCCGGCGGTTGTCATGTAGAGTTCTTGCTCTTTGATCATCTCATCCGGCAGTTTGGTAATCAGTTGCGGGGCGAGAACAAAGGCTGGATTTAGTTTTTTCCCGGCTTGCGGGCTTATAAGCGACCAGATGGCGGCCGCGCTTGCCGGGCGCAGGTTGGGGGTCGGTTTTCTGATCTCAAAATGGATGGTGTCAGTTGTCAGCGGCGACAGGGAGAGTTCATCTTCCGCTGCTGTCAGGCGGTGTGTCAGGATATCTTCGGAACAATCTATAAGTCCCTGATAATAGAGAAAACCTGAGGCCAGTGAAAAATCGTTGCCGGGGGTCCGGTTCAGGGTTGCCAGATATTCTCCGTTGACCATGATCTGCAACGGGATCTCCGCAATCAATGAGCGTTCATGATTCCGCCACTTGCCTGAATCACGGTCGTAGGTACGGACTTTGGTGCGATGACTTTTGCTCATTGTTAAGATGTGTCCTTAGGAAAAAGTTAGACTTATGTTAATCCTTACTCTATGTTAAGAGTGGTCGTCAACCATGAATTTCTTTTGTTCTGTAGATGCTTGATCATCTCTATATGTCTCTGGCGCTGGATGAGGCCCGGTTGGCATGGATAGCGAACGAAATTCCGGTTGGAGCGGTAGCGGTTCGGGCCGGAGAGGTGATCGCCCGGGGCCGCAACCGGAAGGAGGAGAAGAGCCTGGCCTTATCGCATGCCGAGATCGAGGTGATTCACGCGGCGAGTCTTAAACTCGGTGACTGGCGGCTTCAGGATGTAACCCTCTACGTTACGCTGGAGCCCTGTATCATGTGCGCCGGAGCTCTTTTGCAGGCTCGTATCGGCCGGGTGGTTTATGGTTGCCCGGATCCTAAGGGAGGGGCTCTGACAACCCTTTACGAGTTGGCGGAAGATCACCGTCTAAATCATACTTTTCCGGTCAGCAGCGGAGTTTTCGCCACCGAATCGGCGGCCCTGCTCCAGGCTTTTTTTCGAACTTTAAGGAGGCGTGGAAAAATTAAATGAGTGAATTTCGTAGTGGTTTTATTGCCCTTATCGGTCGTCCCAATGTCGGCAAGTCAACACTGCTTAACAATATCCTGGATGAGAAGATCGCGATTGTCACTGACAAGCCGCAGACCACCCGCAACCGGATTGTCGGGATTAAAAATTTCCCCGGCAGCCAACTTATTCTGGTTGATACACCGGGTTTGCATACGCCTCGGGGCAAGCTCAATGAAGCTCTGGTTGAAATTTCCAAGAGTGCCTGGCGCGACTCTGATCTGGCGTTGATTATCCTTGAGGCTTCATTGAGTCGAATGCGTCCGGGTGAACGTGAGATACTGACTCAGGCATTAAACGATAATGTTCCTTTTCTGGTTGCGATTAATAAGATTGATCTGCTGCCGGAGCGGGACGGGGCCGCGCTACAGGCGCTGCCGATGTATCTGGAACTTATGGGAGAGTTTGCTCTTGATCCCGAAACAGTCCATTTTATGGCCGCTCGTGACGGAGTCGGGGTTGCGGCTTTAAGTCGGGCGATGGAAGAGAAAATGCCGTTGCATCCGGCCTATTTTCCGGATGATGTGCAGACCGAAATGAGCGAAAGATTCTGGGTTCAGGAGGTGATCCGGGAACAGATCTTTAACCTCACCCGGGATGAGATTCCGTATTCGGTAGCGGTTGAGATCGATTATTACAAGGATCTTGAGAAACGTCTCAGTATCGGTGCTTCAATCTATGTTGAGCAGAATTCACAGAAAGGTATAATTATCGGCCGACGGGGTTCGAAATTAAAACAGATCGGAATCAAATCACGGCTGGCGATTGAAGCTTTTGTCGGCATTCCGGCCTATCTTGAACTCCATGTCTCAGTCGCCAAAAATTGGACTAGAAACGCGTCACAGTTGCAGCGTTTCGGATACGAAGAATAGAGAATCTATGAAAAACAGTGACAAAAATCTTTCTCAAGATCGGCTTGAAAGCCTGCTTGCGGCAATGCGTGGCCGGCGGGTACTGGTCTTCGGCGATGTTATGATTGATTGTTTTATCCGCGGCGTAGTTGAGAGAATATCTCCTGAAGCTCCGGTCCCGGTGGTTTCAGTTCGTAAGCGCGAAAATCTGCCGGGCGGGGCCGCGAATGTCGTGCGTAATCTTCTGGCTTTAGGGGCCCGGCCCGAGATTGTGGCGCTGGTCGGTAATGATGGTTACGGTCGGCTTCTGCTCCAGGAACTTGCTGAGATCGGTTGTGGTACGGATGGGCTGGTGGCTGACGCGGAGAGAGAAACTTCGGTTAAAACCCGGGTTGTGGCTCACCGGCAGCAGGTGGTCCGTTTTGATCAGGAGACGATTATCGCCTTCTCTGATGAGCTTAAGGAACAATTGAAAAAGGCGATAATCACAGCCCTGGATATTGTCGATGGTGTGATTATCTCGGATTACGGCAAAGGGGTAGTGGAAGAGGAACTTTTCGATCTGCTGGTGGCCGAAACCCGCCGGCGTGATCTTTTTCTGGCGCTTGATCCCAAAGTGGCGAATTATGAGCTCTATCACGATGTTGACCTGGTAACTCCTAATGCTGATGAAGCCGGGCAGGCCTGCGGTTTTGTCGTAACCGATGATTCTCTGCTGGCGGCCGGAGCCAGGATCAAGGAATGTTTTCGGAGTCAGTCAGTGGTTATCACTCGGGGTGAGGAGGGTATGGCGATCTTTCCGAAAAAGCGGCCGCCGCTGCTGCTGCCGACTCAGGCGCGTGAAATTTTTGATGTGACCGGAGCTGGAGATACGGTGATTTCAGTGTTGACGCTGGTGGCTTCGATGGCTGAGGTTACGCTCGAAGAAGCGGCTCAGGTAGCCAACCTGGCGGCCGGAGTGGTAGTTGGGAAAACCGGTACTGCGACTGCGGACGCGCGGGAAATAATCGCTTATTTTAAACGTTTACAATAAATGCGTCCCGGCCTGAAATATCATGAGCCTGAACCCGGAGCTCTGCTGATCAGTGTTTTGTCCGGGAATGAAGAGCTGGCTCTGTCCCTGGCGGATCGCCTGGAAGCTGAATTTGGTCCGATTGATCTGAGTTCTTTCTGGATTTCATTTTCCCATTCACAATACTATACCAGGGAGATGGGTGAGGATCTCGGACGCTATATATTTTTCTTTGCCGAGCCTATGGCGCGGCAGGAGCTGGTGACGGCGAAACACTTCTGCGACCGCTTGGAGGTGGAATACGCGGTCGCCGATGGCCGCCGGGTCAACCTCGACCCTGGTTATCTGGCGCTGGAACATCTGATCCTCGCCTCAACCAAGGCGGTGCCGCATCGGCCCTATCTGGGAGAGGGGATTTATGCTGATCTGACGTTGGTTTATGAGTGTGGTCAATATATTCCCTTACGTTGGAGTTATCCCGATTACAGCAGCGATTATGTCCGCGCCCTGTGCGGAGAGGTTCGGGATAAAATTTTGAGACTGCGCAAGCAGGGAGTCTGGAGGATTTAGACATTGTCGATACATGATGAGATATCTTTCTGGAAGATGCAGGGCAGTGGTAATGACTTTATCATTATCGATAACCGGAAGTCGGTTTTCCCGGAAGAAAATCGGGCTGCACTGGTGACGAAACTGTGTCGTCGGGCGACCGGGATCGGGGCCGATGGCTTGATTCTGATCGA
>JAOZQE010000015.1:22646-28325 GCA_029932385.1 bacterium
CGAAACTGTGTCGTCGGGCGACCGGGATCGGGGCCGATGGCTTGATTCTGATCGAGGATGATCCTTATGCCGATTTTCTCTGGCGTTTTTATAACGCCGACGGCTCGGAAGCTGAGATGTGTGGTAACGGCGGCCGCTGCGCGGCCCGTTTTGCCTTTCTTAAGCGAATTACCAGCAGTGATATGGTTTTTACTACCCTGGCCGGTCCGATCCGGGCCCGGGTTGATGGTGATCAGGTCAAACTGGAGATGAGCAGACCCTGTGACCGGCAGCGGCTGGAACTCGATTGCGGTGGCGCCCTGGAGAAGGTTGATTTTATTAACACCGGGGTACCGCATGCGGTGATCATGGTTGAGGATGATCTCGATCTGGTTGATGTCAATGACCGCGGAGCTAAAATCCGTTACCATCAGGTATTTGCTCCGGCCGGGAGTAATGCCAATTTTATCAAAATTGAAGACGAGTCCACTCTGTCGATCCGAACCTATGAACGCGGGGTTGAAGGTGAAACTCTGGCCTGCGGCACCGGTGCCGTCGCGGCGGCTTTGATCGCCCATGCTAAGGGCTTGGTCTCATCACCGACAAAGGTGATTACCAAGTCAGGTGCGAGTTTGACAATTTACTACAAAAAAGAGGATGAAACCTTCGTTGAAGTTTTCCTTGAAGGGGTTGCCCTAATCGTATATAGAGGAGTTCTCGACCGGGATTTCTTGGAACATGTGACAGATTAAGGAGTTAGTGATGTTTGCTGGAGCAATGGTAGCGATAGTTACCCCGTTTAAGAATGGCGCAGTTGACGAAACCGCTTTAAGAGAGTTGGTTGAATTTCAGATTGAGGGCGGCACTGATGCGATCGTTCCCTGCGGGACGACCGGTGAGTCGGCAACTCTGTCGCATGAGGAACATCATCAGGTGATCAATATTGTGGTCAATGCGGTCAGCGGCCGGGTGCCGGTTATTGCCGGTACCGGATCCAATAATACCGCGGAATCGATCCGTCTGACTCAGTATGCCAAGGATGTCGGTGCGGATGGTGTTCTCCTGATTACCCCTTATTACAACAAACCTTCGCAGGAGGGTCTTTATCAGCATTTCAAGGCGATTGCCGAAAGTGTTGATATCCCGAATATTCTCTATAACGTGCCCGGTCGGACGAGCGTTGATCTGCTTGCAGAAACGGTTGGCCGGCTGGCTGAGTTGCCGAATGTTGTCGGCATTAAAGAGGCCACTGCATCGATGCAGAGGGCCTCAGAAATTATTGCCTGCTGCGGTGAAGATTTCGATCTTTTGTCGGGTGATGATTTTACCTTCTTCCCGCAGATGTGTGTCGGCGGTCGCGGGGTTATTTCGGTGACCGCTAATATCTTTCCTTCACTGATCTCCGGCATCTATGATGCCTTTACCGGCGGTGAATTTGTCCAAGCTCAAAAGCTGCATCACCGACTGCAGAAATTGTGTACGACGCTCTTTATCGAAACCAATCCGGTGCCGGTGAAAAGTGCAGTGGCAATGATGGGTAAGATTGAGGATGAACTGCGGCTGCCGCTGGCTCCGCTGGCTCCCGCCAACCGTGAACGTCTGGCCCAGGTTTTGCGTGAATACGAACTGATTTGACAAAGAGGATCAGTTAATTTTTAAATGAGGTCTGATATGGATATCGGGGTTGTGGGCGCGGGCAGTTGGGGTACGGCTCTGGCTGATCTTCTGGCCCGGATCGGGCACCGGGTGACGCTCTGGGCCTATGAATCTGATCTGGTTTTACGGATGCGCGAAACCAAAGAGAATGATCTCTACCTGCCCGATATAAGTCTCCATGAAGAGCTTGAGTTTACCAATTCACTTGCCGAAGTAGTTAAAGGCAAAGAGCTGATTCTGCTGGTGCCACCTTCACAACTGATGCGGCAGATACTGCGACAGTTGCTGCTACATCTTGAAGATGGTCGGATTTTGGTTTCAGCCTCAAAGGGGATTGAAAATGAGTCCCTGATGACGATGTCGCAGGTGATCAGCGAAGAACTTAAATCCGCTGGGCGTAAGGCCGATTTGGCTTTTCTTTCCGGGCCCTCATTCGCTCGTGAAGTTGCCAGAGGGCTGCCAACGGCGGTAGTCGTCGCGGCGGAAGATGTGGCGATTGCCGAGCTCGTGCAGAAAGTTTTCAGCGGTGAATTTTTCCGGGTCTACACCAACTCTGATGTGATCGGTGTCGAGTTTGGTGGTTCTCTGAAAAACGTCATGGCTCTGGCTGCGGGAATTGCCGACGGTTTAGGTTTCGGTTCCAATACCCGAGCGGCGTTGATTACCCGGGGTTTGTCCGAGATGACCCGTCTGGGAGTTGCCGCCGGAGCCGAGAGACAGACTTTTGCCGGTCTCGCCGGAATGGGTGATCTGGTGCTGACCTGTACCGGAGATCTTTCACGTAACCGGAGTGTCGGTCTCGAACTTGGTCGGGGGCGATCTTTGCAGGATATCCTGGCGGGGATGAATATGGTGGCAGAAGGTGTCAAAACAACGATTTCCACATATCAACTGGCGGCTAAACTGAAGGTTTCAGCCCCGATCACCGAGCAGGTTTACAAAATTCTGGAAGAGGGCAAGGATCCGCACCAGGCAGTCACCGACCTGTTAGATCGAAGTCTTAAGTCTGAAGTCTAAATTGGGCGTAAAATATAGCCTGATGCGGGCGTTGATTGCCGTAAATAAGTGCTTTTATCAGAATATTTTCAAATAGATAGCTATTTATATTTCGGTTTGGGCTTGAGAAAAAAAGGATAGACGATTATGTTGCATATAGCAGTTGCCGGAGCTTCTGGGCGGATGGGCAGCGCCTTTATGGATTTTCTTGAAAAGATCGAAGGTGTTGAGGCCCTGCCGATTGCGGCTCATCCGGTGGCGGATGAAAATTTTACCCAGCTTGAAGCGGTAGCTGGCCGAGGTGGTCTCGATGTCGTGGTCGATTTCAGCTCGCCCGATGCCACCCTCAGACTCGCAGAGTGGGCCGCTGCAAACCGGAAACCGATGGTTATCGGGACTACCGGTTTTACGGCAGATCAACTTGATAAATTAGCTGAAATTCTTCATCCGGTGCCGGTTTTGCTGAGTCCGAATATGAGTCTGATGATGAATCTGGCCTGGCGCATGATGGGCAACGCCGCCAAGGTACTGCCGCATGATACAATTGATATCGAGATAGTCGAGAAACATCATCGCAACAAACGCAACGCCCCGAGCGGTACCGCTTTGATTATGGCTCAGATAGTAGCGGAAAAGCGGGGCTGGTCTTTAGCTGAATCTTTACGGCATAACTCGCGCTGGGGTCTGCTCGGCGAGCGGCCGCGAAAGGAGATCGCGATCTCCAGTATTCGGGGCGGCAGCTTGAACAGTGAACACACGATAATCTTTGCCGGATCCGGAGAGAGTCTTGAGGTTACGCATAGTTGTCAGACTCTGGAACCTTTTGCCAAAGGTGCTTTGCGAGGGTCTCGCTGGATTATAAGACAGCCTTCCGGGGTCTATGATCTGCTCGATATGATGGGTCTGCCCGAGGTTTTATTCTAAAAGATATTAAGATCTTTTTGCGTGTATTTTCAAGATAAACTCGCTGAAGGCTACGGCCAGGGGTGAGAGGGTTCGGGCTTTATTGGAGATCAGGTAGAACGGCCGGCGGATCGCTTCACCCGGCAGCATGATTTTTTGCAGTTTGCCACTTTCAAGGTCTTCATCGACCGAAAGATTAGAGACTATAGCGACTCCGAGATTATTTTTCAAAGTCTGTCTGATGGCCTCGGCACTGCCCATTTCGGCAATCAGATTTAATTCGCTGAGTCGGTTGAGTCCCATTTTATGCAAGGCTGATTCCAGTATCAGGCGGGAGCCGGAACCTTTTTCGCGAATGATAAAGGGCACTTTTTTGAGTTCGTTCAGGGTGATTTGCTTCGGAATCTGCAGGTTTGTTATAAGTTTGGGGCCGGCAACCAGAATCAGTTCATCTTCAAGACAGCTTTGTGAGATAAAATCACTTTTCGGAGCGGGGGCACCGACCAGGCCGAGTTCAAGTTTACCGTCTCCGACCATATTCGTGATCGAGTTGCTATCGCCGATTTTCAGGGTTATTCTGACTTGCCGGTGCTGAGTCCCAAAATGACTGATGGCCGCGGGGAGGACATATTCACCGGGGGTGTTGCTGCCGCCGATTTCAAGGTTGCCGGTTTCGGCTCCGGCGTAGAGTGCCATTTCACTGATGGCCCGTTTCTGGAGAGCGAAGATTCGCCGGGCGAAGGGGTGGAACAACTCACCGGCCGGAGTCAAACGGATTTCGCGTTGACCGCGCTCGATCAGTTCGACCTTGAGATATCTTTCCAGGGTTTTGAGATGGCCGCTGACGGTTGGTTGGGTGATATGAATCTTCTCCGCCGCCCGGCTGAAATTAAGCAGCTCGCTGACTGCAAGAAAGACTTGGATCTGCCGCATTTCAATCATTATATTGTAATCTCCATTTTTTGATCTGACGATTTACGGTTGCCCAGCTTAAATAGATGAAAAAAAGAGACTCGTCAACTTACCTTTTTACACTTATACGGAGTAGAGAATTATGAGTGGTACTGATACTGATATCTGGACGGCAATTGCGACTGGCACCGGTTGTGGTCTGGTGATTATTGATGATGCTGGTCTAATCGAATATATGAGTTCTGAGCTGGCCGAGGTGAGTGGGGTTAAGGCTGAGCAGGTTGTCGGTAAACCGTGGTCAGACCTGGTTCCGGCGGCTGATACCGCCATTGTCGATGGAGATGATTCGGGCGTTGGATTGATTGATACTACCCCAGTGTTGGCTAAGGTCAATTTTTATCCTGTCGGTAGCGAAGTGGATAATTCCGGAAGGAGAGTCGGGGTGCTGCGTTTGAGCTCGCAGTATGTGGATTATGGCGAGGTTTTTCCGTTTGCGGTCGAAACCGCCTCCGGGATTCCCAGCCGCCGGGCGATGTTCGAACTGGTAGAGAGTCAGCTGGCCTGTCAGAATCGTTATCAGACACCCTTTTCTCTGATCTTTCTCAGGATAAAAAATTACCGGACCTTTATTGAAGCTCTGGGAACTGAAGGTTGGGAGAATACCAATCGGGCGGTTTATGATCAGCTTGATTCGATAACCCGTATGGCTGACAGTGTCGGTCTCTATGATGAGGCGACTTTCTGGATGATCCTGATTAATTCAGCTCCTGAAGGGACAAAAGTGACGGCGGAAAAGATAAAGCTTCTGGCCGGGGCGATGAAGATTGATGCTCTGGATCTTTTCCTTTCGGTTGCGGTGGCCGGGGTTATGGGCCGACCTGAAGAGGATAGTGAAGCTCTGGTACAACGGGGGCTGGTCAAGTTGGATAAGGCCCTTGATGCAACCTCCGGCATGGTGGTGGAAGAGTAGATTGTGCGTTTAATCTGTGCCGCAGTTATAGCGGAGCTGCAACCGCTGTTGGCAACCGGAGCATTTTATAAAGAGAACGAAACTCTTTTTCGGCACCGGATAAAACCGGTACTGATAGCGGCCTGCGGTGTCGGTTTAGTTGATTTTGCCAGTGGCTATCAATCTCTCCTGCATAATTTCCAGATTGATTCGGCTCTGCTGACAGGGACCTGTGGTGTCTATCCTGAAGCTGAGGCTGATTGGCCGATTGGGACTCTGGTCGT
>JAOZQE010000001.1 GCA_029932385.1 bacterium
TGTTGCAGAAGATCTTCTTAACGGTCTCATTCATAGTTGTTATCCTGCGCCAGATAAATGATTAACTATCAGTTTAAGACTCTGCCGAAACGGCGTTCACGGCGTTGGAAATTGTCGATTATCTGCATCAGCTCTGCTTTGGCAAAATCGGGCCACAAGGTGTCGCTGAAATAGAGCTCCGTATAGGCCAGCTGCCAGAGCAGAAAATTGCTTATCCGATACTCGCCCCCGGTTCTGATCATAATGTCTGGGTCAGGAAGAGTCGCAGTATCCAGATGGGCGGTCAGCAGTTCATCATCGATAGCATCGCATTCAAGTTCTCCGGACTGAACTTTACGGCATAAAGTCTGCACTGCGTCACAAATCTCATCCCGGCCGCCGTAGCTGATGGCCAGATTCAAGGTCATTTTTTTTCCGGCAGCTGTCTTTTGACAGGCTTCTTCAAGTTCTTTGCGCACTTTCGGCTCAAGCCGATCCAGACGGCCAATGGCATGGAGACGGATGCCCTGTTCAATCAGACGTTTGGTTTCACGTTTGAGATAGTGCCGCAGAAGGCGCATCAGAGCCGCAACTTCCAGAGCCGGGCGCTGCCAGTTTTCCGAAGAGAAGGCGTAAAGAGTTAATACCTCAACTCCAATTTCAGCGCAGAGGCTGACTATCCGATCAACCGTCTGGGCTCCGGCTTCGTGACCTTTTACCCGGATTTTTCCGGATTTTTCAGCCCAGCGACCATTGCCATCCATAATAATGGCAATATGGCGCGGCATTGCTGCTTTTTCATTACTCTCATTCATATTTATGTTCAACCATCATACTTAAATAGCAATCGTGACAGTTTATATTATCAGGTCTGGGGTTGCAAGTCTTTTCAATATAATAGGCTGCTATAAAATTAAATTTAAGCCGGAAGAGATACCTTGTTGCTTGAATACAAGTCAAGAAAAAGTTGAACTTAGAGCCGTTAAGCTGTAAAAGAGCGCATGTTTTCAGAGAAATCAATTATTCTGGCACCGATGGCGGGAATCAGCGACCGCTCTTTCCGGCATCTCTGCCGCTCTTTCGGAGCCGATTTCGCGGTCAGTGAAATGGTCAGCGCCAAGGGGCTGGTCTACGGCGATCGGAAAAGCCGCATACTCCTGACACCAGATGAGAGCGATAAGCCGCACTGGCTTCAGCTTTTCGGGTCGGAACCGGAGATAATCCGGGAAGCGGCACAGATTGCACTGGCGGCCGGAGCCGATCTTATCGATATAAATATGGGTTGTCCGGTAAAAAAGGTGGTCAAAACCGGGGCCGGGGCGGCACTTTTACGGAAGCCGGAACGAGCTGCCGAAATCATGCGGGCTTTGGATCGAGCCCCAGCCATCCCCTACACGATTAAAGTAAGAACCGGCTGGAATCATGACACATTCGTGCTTAATGATTTTATCGATATAGCCGCAACCTTTAATGCCAAAGCCCTGACCTGCCATCCGCGGGCTGCTACCATGATGTTCTCCGGCAAAGCTGATTGGGATAAGCTTTTTTCTGCCATAGAAAATGCCCCTCTGCCGATTATCGGTTCTGGTGATATTGATGATGTCGAAACCGCAAACCAATATCTGGCCCACCCCGGTCTTTCCGGAATCATGCTCGGTCGCGGAACCTTTGGCCGACCCTGGTTTTTTCGGGAGATAAAGGAATTCTTGCGAGATGATAAGAGCTGGTCTCCCGCTCCTGAGTTGAAACGGAAAACCATTTTAAAACATGGAGAGTTACTCAAAGAAGAATACGGGGAAGAAATTGGCCTTTTACTCTACCGCAAACATTTATCCTGGTACATAAAAGGTATTCCCGGGGCCGCTGCATTCAGAAAAAAGATTTTCACATTAACTGAATACTCTGCAATAAGAGAAATTGTTAACGAACTTTTTGGCTAACCTGATCTTTAGCCGCCGACCGTAAGCAGATAATTTTAGATAACGTTATTCTCTTACTGAAATGCTATTCTTTAAATTTATCGCGTAATTTGTATTTTAGAATTTTGCCGCTGGCACTGCGAGGCATTTCTTTAACAAAAAGAATCCGGCGAGGAGCTTTGTACGAAGCGATTTCAGCTTTGCAAAATGACCTTAATTCGGTTTCATTTACACTCTTCCCCGGTTTCAGCTGAACAACTGCGGTTACAGCTTCACCCCATTTTTCATCTGGCAGCGCGATGACGGCAGCCTGACTAACATCAGGATGTCGGTAAAGAACATTTTCCACTTCAGCCGGATAGACATTTTCGCCGCCGGTAATAATCATATCCTTTTTCCGATCAACGACATAGATGAACCCTTTACTATCAACTTTACAAAGATCGAGCGGATAATACCAGCCATTCCGAAAAACTGCTGCGGTTTCGGCTTCTTTGCGCCAGTAGCCGACGCAGTTTCCCAGTCCACGAACTTTAAGCTCACCGACTACACCGGGAGCTGTCGGCTGGTCGTTTTCATCAACCACAATACTCTCCATGTCAGCGAATGAACGACCGCAGGAAGCCAGGATATCATTATTGCCGGCGGCCAATGCCTGTTCAACATCGGCAAGCTGCAGGATTGTAGTCTGCCCCACCGTCTCACTGGTACCAAAAAGATGGATAAAAACATTGCCATAGATCTTTATGGCTTTTTGAAAAACTACCGGAGTGACCGGCGCCCCGGCAAAATAGATCTTCTTTAAACTGCTGAAATCATATTTTGTGAAGTCGCTGAACTCAGCCAGAAAGAGAACCATCGGGGTCGCCAGCATCCCGGTGGTGATTTTGTATTTCTCAACCAGTTCGAGAAACGTCGGCACATCCCACATCGGCATAATAATTGAGGTCGTACCACTGTAGATATGGTTCATCAAGGTTACTGTACCGGTTGCGTGAAACAGCGGCGAAGCAACGATGCCGACATCATCACTATCCATTTTCAACTCTAAAGTCAGGCTGCGGCCGACATGATAGAAATTGCGATGCGTTGCCATACAACCTTTTGGCGCACCGGTAGTGCCGCTGGTATAGAGCAGTGCCGCGAGATCATCTTCGAGCGGTAAAGCATTGGGAGCTGCGGCGGAAGCCGCAGCAATAAGATCTTCATAATGATGCCAGCCCTCTGGAGTGTTGTCCGGATTACCGATAAAAATAACCTCCTTGATAAAAGGCAGGTTCGGGCTGATTTTCTCGAAATGTTCCCGATATTCCTCATTAACCATTATAATAATCGGTTCGGCATCAAGCAGGATACTCTGCATCTCTTTCGGTGCCAGGCGAAAATTGAGCATCACCAGGATCAGGCCAGCACCCGGAATGCTGAAATAGGATTCAGCATTTTCGATGCTGTTAGTACTTAAAATTGCGACTCGCTCACCCTTTTTCAGACCAAAATCGAGCAACGCATTTGTCATGCGTTGACAACGATCCACCATCTCGGCAAAAGTAAAGCTGCGTTCTCCTTCGATTAAAGCAATTTTATCCGGATTAAACTCAAGATTACGGCGCAGCATATTATTCAGCGTACAAAAGCTTTTCATCTCTTTAAGTCTCCCCTATCCTGCTAACGCTTAAGTCATGGCATTGATACCAGTCAATTCCCGGCCGATCATAAGTTTGTGCATCTCGCTGGTGCCGCCGAGAATGGTGCTTAAAACCGCGTCGCGATGATGATGTTCAAGGTCATATTCATCAGTGCAGCCGTAGGCTCCATGCAGGCGAATCGCTTCGGCTGCAGATTTTACGGCCAGTTCAGTAGCCAGCCACTTTGCACTTGAAAGCTCTTTCCCATGCGGTTTTCCCTGATCTTTAAGATCGGCGGCATAATATAGCTGCCAGCGCAAAGGTGCGATCTCAGCCGCCATGCGGGCAAGGACTTCCTGAACAAGTTGGAAACCACCAATTGGCCGACCAAATTGTTCGCGCTCTTTCACATATCGCAAACTCGAATTAATGCATCCCTGGGTTATCCCCAAGGCTCCGGCGGTGATAAAAACCCGGGCCGTATCGATGCCGTGAAAGGCACCATGCAACCCCCGGCCGACTTTGCCGATAAGATTATCAGCTGGCACCTTACAGTCGGAGAAAGCCAGATTAACAATGTTACTGGTGCGCCCGCCGACCAGACGGACATCCTCAAAACTTATTCCTGCGGATTTACTGTCAACCAGTAGCAGCACCATTCCCTTGGTGCCAAGTTTTTTATCCGTCTGCGCCAGAACCAGAAGATAGTCAGCCAGGCCGCCGCCGGTGACAAAGTTTTTTGTTCCGTTCAGAAGCCAGCCGCCATCGTTCAATTTCGCACTACACTCGATTGCGGTCGCGTCACTGCCGGCATTAGGCTCAACTGTAGCTGTCGCAAACATTAACTCACCTCGACATAGAGGCTCAAGGTATCTCTTTTTCTGCTCATCTGTGGCGACAGCACTTAAAATAGTACCGCTCAAAACGGCATGGCCCAAAGTGCCTAAAGCCATAGTCCAGCTGACTTTACTCAGCTCCTCCCAGATTATAGCGCAGGAGAGATAGTCGAGCCCGGAACCACCATATTCTTTTGGAAGATGAGCCCCGAGCAGGCCCAAATCAGCCAGTTTTTTGGTCAGGTGTACAGGCGTACGCCGCTCTTTTTCATACTCCTGGAGGATGGGCCGCATCTCATTTTCAGCAAATTTTCGGGCCAGATCGCGCAACATCAACTGCTCTTCAGAAAAAGAAAAATCCATAATTTACTCCGTAATTTTGTAAAGTATCTTTAACTTACAAAGGCATATTGCCGTGATGACCAGGCCGCCGGCGCCGTTCTTTGTTTTGCAGTAGACGTAACGAGCGGGTCAGGCAACGACGGGTCTCACGGGGTTCGATAATATCCTGAACGTAGGTTACCTGTGACGCCAGGGCCAGTGAATCGGCGTAAAGGGCGCTGTATTCTGATACCTTTTCTGCTCTGAAAGAGTCAGGATCTTCGGCTACGGCAATCTCTTTCGCGTAAAACAGATTAACCGCCTGCGGGGCACCCATCGCGCCAATTTCAGCGGTCGGCCAGGCAAAAATCAGATCGGTGCCGAAGCCGGGCAGGATGCCCATTCCTAAAGCGGCACCGCCGTAGACTTTACGCAGCAGAATTGCGACTTTGGGAACGGTGGCTTCGGAAAGCGCATAAAGGACTTTGGCTCCGTGAGTGATAATGCCGGCATGTTCCTGATCTTTGCCCGGAAGATAGCCCGGCGTATCGACCAGAAGCACCAGCGGAATATTAAAACAGTCACAGAAGCGAATAAAACGGGCCTGTTTGAGAGAACTTTCCACCGTCATACAACCGGCCTTAACCATCGGTTGATTAGCAACAATCCCGATGCTGCGGCCATCGATACGAGCGAAACCAACAATGATCTCTTGTGCAAATCCGGCTTTGACTTCACAGAAATCACCCATATCAACCAGCTCGGTAATTACTTTGCGCATATCGTAAGCCCGGGTCGTAACTGCAGGTACTATCTCATTGAGACGATCGGCCAGACGTTCCGGATCATCCTCATTTTTCTGCTGATCCGGTGATTTCTGCCAGTTATCCGGGAGAAAATCGAGTAGACGCCTGATCTCAGAGAAACAATCAAGTTCACTATTAACCTTGAAATCAGCAACCCCGGTTTTGTTACAGTGAACTTCGGCCCCGCCAAGATTAGCCATTGAGATCTCTTCGCCAGTAACCGATTTTATCACTTTCGGGCCAGTAATGAACATATGCGACTCTTTATCGACCATAAAGATAAAATCCATCAACGCCGGCGAATAGACCGAACCGCCGGTAGTATTGCCGAAAATTGCGGCGATCTGCGGAATAACACCCGAACTTAAGGTGTTAACGTAAAAAACGACTCCGGCGTGCTTCTCATCACTGACCCGGTAAGGATCATCGCTACCGGCAAGCTCCGGCCGCACCACCCGGGCCCCGGGGGAGTTGTTCAAAGCGATGATCGGCACGCCCATCTCCAAGGCCATTTCATGAATTTTGTAGAGTTTGCGGCCGTGCATATAGCCCTGTGAGCCGCCCATAACCGTTACATCCTGGGCGTAGACGCAGACAATCCGGTTATTGATGATGCCGTGGCCGGTAACGATGCCGTCGCCCGGAGCCCCGTCGAGATGTTTGATCAGGCGGTTGAATTCAACAAAACTGCCTTCATCCAGCAGAGCGTTGATTCTCTCACGGGCCGTCAGCTGGCCTTTTCCATGCACCCGGTCAATCTTATCCTGTCCACCGCCGAGAGCGGCTGCAGCCTTAACCTCTCTTAAACGATCAATTTTTTCCTGCATTTAATTTAACTCCTTATCCTTTGCTATCGACAAAGACACCTTTAGTAAAAATTTTCAGAAATATTGCACCTAACTCTGCAGCAGTAATCTTACCATCCTGCTGAAACCAGTTACAGGTATAGTAAACCATGCCGAAAAAAGCGTAGGGGGCGACCCGCCGCTGCCGGTATTTATCGAACGCGCCCGGCAGTTGGGTTACTATACCCATCTTGATCGTTGACAGGATTGCGACTATTCCTATTTTCCTACCCTCACATTATGATGAAAAAACTTCCGTGAGCAACCTTTTAGTCTGGCCCACCAGATAGAGAGGAAGAGTGATAAGCATAACGGTTTTTTGTCGCAAACAGGAGGGTTGCATGGTGTTAAAACGTAAAGCAACAGGTACTTTTTTTTCCGCTATAAAAAGCTGTAGTGATTTTAAGGAGCCGGTCGTTCCAGCCTTGATCTCGACTGGAACAACTTGGTTTTCATGAGCAATCAAATAGTCAACCTCGGCACTGGAGCCTCTCTTTTCTCGGTTCCAGTAAAAAAGTTGCGGTTTTTCGTAGGCGGGTCGATCATACAGCAGGTGCTGACCAATAAATTGTTCGGCCATGGCACCACTGTTTATCATGAGCAAATTATCGGCAACCTCAAACTTGACCAAGTTTAAGCCTAAAGAGGTCGAAACCAAACCTGCATCAAGAAAAAGGGGCTTGAAATCTTTCTCTTTCGCTTCTGCAGCCAAAGGAATACCATTACCAGCACTATGGTGCACCTGATAAAAAATCCGGGCAAGCTCTAAAAGGTGTAAGCTGTCGGCGAGCTCTCGTGCACGCTCCTTAGGATCAATATTTACATATTTTAACTTCCCGCCCACCAGGGACGGCAGACGTCGAAAAACTTTGCGCAACCTTTGCGGGTAGATCCGTTTACGGTACTTTCCAAAATCATCTTCATAGGTTTGCAGAATAATCTCATGCTCTCTGACCGCCTCAGTCAGCTCACCTGAATCACAAAACCTCTTTATGGCGGCCGGCATCCCGCCGACAACCAAAAACAGCTTTACGTAATAAAGAAAGTTTTGGTGAATAGATTCGGGGATAGAATCAGCCAGACTGAATGTCGAGAGAAACTTTACAAGTCTATCTTGTCCTTGAGCCCAAAGAAATTCTTCAAAATCCATAGGCCCTAAATGCAGGTATTCTATGCGGCCAACCGGCATGGAAAAATCGTGTTCCGCCAGCAGGAATTCAAGCAGGGATCCGGCACAGACAATATGAATATCCGGTCGTTCTTCATAGAAATAGCGCAACAATGGAAGTATTTCCGGTGCAGCCTGAATTTCATCAAAGAAAAGAAGAGTTTTCCCAGGGCTAATGTCGCTGTCGCTGTCAATCTGTAAAAGCTCAATAATTTTATCTATGTCTCGGCTTTTAAAAAGTTGCACTTTTTCCGGATGCTTATCAAAATTGATCTCAACTAAAAAATCAAACTGTTGGGCAAATTCTCTTACCAACCAGGTTTTTCCAATCTGTCTGGCTCCCCGAATGATAAGTGGTCTACGACTCTTACGTTTTCGCCATTCAATAAGATAATTTATGGCCTTACGATACATGGACACCTCGATAGTTCCGGGACACGTTCAATTATTGTTAAAAATGAATTATGCTGCCATTATACACTTCTATGGATAAAAGACAAGGGTCATTTGTTCTTTATTGGATAAAATAGAGTTATTTTTCAATGATTCAACGGTATTTGAATCTCTTTTAAGGTAACTAAAAAAAGGCTCCGGTCAAACAAAATAGCGACCGAGGCCTTGTGTAATGAAAAGTCTATCTGATTTAAAATCAGGTTTGCGGAATGAAGCACACATCTTTCACCTTGGCCGTCAGGTATCTGTTCGTGGGGGTGTTTGGCGATACCTTAGATGGGCACGGCATTAGTCGCGCCCTTTTTTTGTGCCTAAAATTCGGCCATTTAATACGACCTGGAACAACCTGACATTACCAAAAGGTGTTGCAAAGATCATATAAAAGTTTAATAAAAACATTTACTTAACATGGAAAAACCTCTATTAAAAGCGTCCCACAAAAGAGCCGGTTGCCGGAGTATCTCCCGTGAAGAACTGGGCCTGCTGCCGATTGCGGAAATTAAAACATGAAAATGCGAAGAAAGAAACCCTTGCAAAAACTTCTGCGGCAGACCGGCTTTCTGAGCATCAGCCTGATACTGCGACTACCGCTCTGGGTTCTGCTTTTTCTCGTGCGGCCGGGAAAACCATTTGACTATCTGTTTCTTGTCTATCCAGGCTCAAAAACGGACTTATCCGGTTACTGCCCCAATTGGGTTATTATGTTCATCTTGATCGCTGAGTCAATACCAGCTCGCCCATATTAACTTTAAGGTGTTCAGCTACAACCTGACATTTGGCTTTGAGGAAGAAAAATATCGGGGCTTTGACTTCTGAGAGGGTTTCGAAATTGCCCTGACCTTTACTGACAATAAGTGGGGCGTTGTGAAACAGGTCGAGAAATTCAGGACTGCAGAGATCCAGCACGGTTCCGGGAGCGCGGCAACCGGATGAGATGATTTTGGCACAGCCATCGATACCGGCGGCTACGGCATCGGCCATAACAGCGTCATTGATAATTGGCTTTTCCCTGACAACATAGGTCACCGGGGTTACGGTCTCTTTAATGATGGTCTCGATAAAAAGCCGATCCATGACTGTTTCCCCGGTGTTATCGCCAAGATAGAGAAGCCAGTCAGCTTGCGCTAGAGATTCAAAAAAATCACCTTCCTGCCATTTGCCAAAAGACCCCGCTTCGACTACCCGCTCAAGTTCCGCTTTGAGATCAAATTGCGAGGCAACGGCGAAATCAATAACATTGCCGGCAACTGCAAATTTTGCCGCCAGGCTTAGAGGCACAGCGGTTGTATCGACCTGTTGTTTAAGTTCCGGATAGAGTCCAAGGGCTTTTTCTGTACTCTCATCCTTGATTTCCCGAAAAGGATCTTCAAGCCCGGTGTAGCGGCTGATCATATCATAGAGTTTAATTGAAGTTTTCGGCGGCGGGTCGGCCAGCTCAAGGTCTGCGAAATGGCCCGCAAATTCGCGCATCATGGCAAAGCACTCGGCCTCGGAAAGATTAAGCATACGCCCGATCCGGACAATTTGGTTCATGAAACAGGGTAGACAATCGAGATAAGTTTTCATATTAGAATTTTTTCTGCAGGGTTAAAATAATACCGGAAATAATCATGATTATACCGATGCCGTGGAACCAGAAAAATCTTTCTCCTAAAAAGAGAATTGCCATAATCGTTCCGAAAACCGGGGATAAGTGAATAAAAAGTCCGGCCCGGTTGGCACCGATCAATTCAATTCCGCGATTATAACAAAAATAGGAGACGATTGAAGGGAAAATTACAACATAGGAGATAGTTAAAAAAGTCGGGCCGTTCAAACTGAGTGCTTTAACGGTAAAATTTTCCCAGAGATAGATCGGCAAAATCATCATTGTGCCGGCAATAAAGGTAAAACCAATAAAACTTAATGGGTGAATATCCGGCCTTTGACGCAGCATCGTTGAATAGAAAGAGTAGCCGATAGCCGCAATCAAAATCATCACATCACCACGATTCAAGGCTAAAGAACGTAGCACCTCAAGATCTCCCCGGGCGATAACCAGGACAACGCCGGCAAGTGAGAGGGCCACACCAACCCCTTGAAAAATTGTGATTTTATCGCGAAAAATCAGAAAAGAGAAGAGCATGATCAAAACCGGCATCAATGATTGGATCAGAAAAGCGTTAATCGCAATCGTGGAATGCAGGCCGCTGTAGAGCAGCGTGTTAAACATCGCGATCCCGGTTAATGCCAGCAGCAAAAGAAGCGGCAGGTTCTCGCGGCGGCGCATTATCGGCCAGTCTTTTTTCAATTTCGGCCAGGCAAAGTAGATAATAAGCAGAGAGGCCCCGGCCCAGCGCCAGAAAGAGAGAGCCACCGGCGGGACATCGAGCCGCATAAAGCGGCCAACAATACTATTGACAGACCAGAAAAAAACAGCTGCGGTTAAGAGTAAATAAGGCGCATTGTAGAGGCGTTGAAATAATTTTTTCAAGGAATATTCTTTAGTTCAAAAAAGGTTAGAGGACATAATTGAGTGTTTTTCAAGACACCCTTATTTTATATATTAACCAGTCGGGCATCGTAAACCGGAGCCATTTGTGCCCAGTCGTAACCTGCAACCAGCCGACCGGGGCAAGACTGACGGGTTTCGGTGATATTTTCAAGATGACATTCTATTTTCTTTAGCAGATCCAGATGGTCTGAATAGAAGAATTTATCATTAATCTCTCCAGGAAAATGTTCCGGATAGGCCAGCCGCCGTGGTAGCAGAGGATAACAGTTGCAGTAAACCGCCTCGATAACGCTTATCCCGAAGAAATCGTGATGCGAAGTAACCGGCAGCAGGTCGGCCCGCCAGAGCCAGGCTGCATATTCGCTGAAGCTTTCAACAAAGCCGAAATGTATAAGGCGCGGCCCCAGAAGTTCACGGTTACTTAGAAAAAGGTCAGGTGATACCGCACTCTGTTCACCTAAGATCGCAACCTCAAAATCAATCTCGTCCGCCATCAGACTCTGAAGCATCAGAAAAAATTCCGTCGGATTTTTGTCGTACTCCCAGCGATGGTTCCAGAGAATCAACGGCGGTCGGGCCGGAGTAACCGTAACGGGTAAAATTTCAGGCTTAGATGTCAGCAAGCGCTTTAAATCAAGTCCGAGATGGAGAACTTCCGATTTTTTCTCAATAGCTGAAATTTCATCTGTTCCCTGATAATCAGGAAAACGCTGGAGAAATGGTGCCAGCGCGGCAAGAAAATTCCGGCGATGAAAATCGGAATTAAAAAGACAGATATCAGCAGCCAGAGCACTAGTGAAGTTAATCAGCCCGAATTGTCGATTGCGACCGGCCGGATTCGACTTTTCATTCGGAGAGAGAGGATAGGTCAGCTGATTTTCGTGAAAATAGAGAGCAATCGGTAATCTAGAGCCCGAGTCAGCAGTTTTCCGGATTAAACCGGCAAACGTCGCCAGATCAAGCATGTCTGAAACCAGAAGCAGATCATATTGCCGGCCCTGCTGCAGAAGTTCCAAGTAGCGCCGCGCCAGAGTGACAGCCGCTCCCTGCATACGCCATTTCCAGTTTTTCCCGGGCAGTCCCAGAATTTCAACCTCATGGGTTGAATGTTGTTGATAACCCTGGGCCCAGGCGGCATGAGATCCGCCGTAGAATGGTTCGATCAACAAAATTCTCACAAAGAAAGTCCCGGCCGGCAGCAGAATTTAGAGAAAATTAAAATTTGATTCTGGCTTTGTAAGTCAGTACTGTTTCACCTTTAGCCGGAACTTTTATCCGCCAGGAAGCCACCGAACTGCTCTCTTTTTTATGTTTATGAGATTCACTTAAGATTTCCCAGTCACCGGGAATCGGTTCGGTTACTTTAATTGTCACCACCTCAGACTTGGCGTTTTTCAGCTTTAATTCAAAAGCGGCTTCATAGATATAATTGTAGCGGCCGTCACCACTGAGTTTTTTGAAATCGGTCTGTTTTTTTGCACCCGTCAAATCAAAAGCGTCGCCCAGTTTCAAACGTATTGTTTCATTCTCCGGGGTGTGGTCAATCCGGTCTTCACCGACAAACTGAAGCGCACCTTTGCTATCCTCTTTGTAGACCCGGACTACCCCTTTGGGTAGCGGCATACCGAGATGATTCTTTTCTCTATTCTCAATTTCGACATAGACCCCGACCTTTAATTTTTTATCAATTTCACCGTAAGCCTGGCGATAGTAATAAGAACGTCCCCGCAGCAAGAACTCTTTCTTGCAGGGAATTGCAGTTGCTTGAAGCAGGGCAACCTGTTTACTCTGTTTGTCGGCAATAGTTGTTGGTCGCGCCAGAGTATAAAGATGATATTCGAACATCTCCTCCTGGGCCATCTTCGGGGCTGCCGCCGCCATCGTTTTAAGAGCCCTCTCGCGCCGGACGTTGTCGGAAGACTGCTTCGCCGAAACCTGATGCAGGTCGCCGGCAACCAACTGCAGGCGGGCATTTTTATAGGTTGTGCCGCTGGTATTGGTCAAAGTTACCCAACCGCTCAAATTCAGGGCACTGTCGGCAGCATTAAGTTCAGCAACATAATCTGCCTGCCAACCGAGACCGCGGCTGAGATAACTCAGTTCGATATCTTTCTCGCCCTCTTTCTGGCTCTCCAGCAGCATTGTCAGAGTCGGTTTGTCCCGCAGGTTTTCAGGCAGGCTGGAAAATGCAAGCCGGCCCGGTACTCCGCTTTCAATACGGTCGGCAAATTTTAATACAACTCCGTTGTTGGTGCTCAAAACCTCAGCTTTCTCCCGAGTTTCGACCCCGGTGGTCGGATGGCGTCTGATCACTTCAACCTGCCGGCCGATATATTTCTGTAGTAGAGATTTCGGTGTCAAAAGATCAAACTCAAAGTTCTGTTCGATTACGGAGAGCCCTTTGGCGGAAAAAAGTGCGGTTTCAGGGCGCATTTTGGCACTGACACCGCGAAAAGCGAGTTTTACCGGGCCGGCAGCCAGATGCAGGCGGCGCTGGTCTTTAATAAGAGCCAGGTTCTGGTTATAAATGGTCACGGCCACACCGGTTTGATCGCTTAAACTACTGACGACTTCAGCCGTTGTCGCCGCGGTCGCGGATGAGAGTGATATTATCCCTGAAAAGCTTAAAGTCAGGGTCAATAAAATAAATTTACGCAACATTTCATTCTCCTTGAAATTTATGGGGCCATACTCTTTACATTATTAAATGCTTTTCATTCTATAGTTGTTGGCTAAACTGCTGTCAAGAAATTGTAACTTAAGAGTTTACCGATTCTGTTGTTTGTGTTAAATCTTCCGCTATATTTGACTCTTTCTGTTTAAGGATTAAATGGCAATCACAATTACAGAAAAAACAGCTATGGTGCAGTGTGAAAGATTTCTGTTTGTACTGCTGCTGGTTCTGATATCTATTTTGGGCTGGAAGGAAGCGGCAGCGGCAAATGCCTCTGACCAAAACTCACCTTTACCGATTTCAGTATTTGTCAGTATCGGAGCTCATCTCGATTTTTGCCGACAGATTGGCGGCAACCGAGTTTCAGCCAAATTGGCTCTCCCTCCAGGTAAAAGCCCGGAAACCTACGCTCCGAGCCCACGACAGATTAACGATCTGAGCCGAGCCCGGCTTTTCTTCAAGGTTGGACTGCCTTTTGAAACTGCATTTTTGCGTAAACTTAAAGCCCTGCCCCGCTCACCTGATATTATTGATACTCAAACCGGCATAAAATTAGAACCAATGCCCGGCGCACCCTATAATCATGATCATTCCAAGAACCATGAGCGGCACCATAACAACCCGCATCAACATGAAGGTCTGGATCCGCATACCTGGCTCGACCCCAAACTCGCACTGCAACAATCGACGACAATATATCAAAATCTAAGTCGCATAGATCCTGAAGGTAAAAATATTTATTATAATAATTATAAGATATTAGAGAAGAAACTTAAAGTTCTTAATGATGAGTTAAAAAACTCTTTCGTCCCCCTGCGCGGACGCACTATTTTTGTTTATCATCCGGCTTTCAGTTATTTTGCCAGAGCTTTCGGGTTACAGCAGCGAGCAATAGAGATCGCCGGCAAAACTCCGAAGGCCAGGGATCTGGCAGAATTTATAAAGAAGGCCCGCACGGAAAAAATTGCCGCCCTCTTTGTTCAACCTCAGTTTGACCGGCAGAGTGCGGAGAAAATTGCCCGAGCCTTAAATTGTGCGGTCATCGGAATAGATCCACTTGCTGCAGACTACTGCGCTAATCTCAGGCATATAGCAACCACTATTCAAGCGAATATCAAGGTGGAAAAATGAGCTCTGAGCTACCGATAATCAGAATTAAAGATCTGTATTTCTCATACCATGACAATTCGGTATTAGAGGATGTAAACCTTGAAATTGACAAAGGTGAACTGGCCAGTATTGTCGGCCCCAACGGCGGCGGCAAAACGACTCTGCTTAAACTGATCTTAGGACTTCTCAAGCCGCAGCAGGGAACCATTGAAGTTTTCGGTACAACTCCGGAAAAGGCCCGGCGAAAGATCGGCTACATGCCGCAGCAGGCGCAACTGGACCCACAATTTCCAATTTCCGTACTTGATGTGGTGCTTACGGGACAGATTGATCGATGCGGCAAGGGATTTACCGGTGGTTTCCCGAAAGCGGCCGGAAGCATTGCTCAAGCAGCTCTGGCCGAAGTTGGCCTCGGAGATTTTATACAGAAATCTTTCAGCCAACTTTCCGGGGGGCAACGACAGCGGGTGCTTATCGCCCGGGCCCTCTGCAGTGAACCGGAACTGCTGCTGCTCGATGAACCTACCTCAAATATTGATCCCCGAAGTGAAGAAAACCTTTACGAAACTTTAGCCCGGCTTAACCGGAAAATGACGATTCTCCTAGTGTCACACGATATAGGTTTTGTCTCTCAGTTCGTCAAGAGTGTCATCTGTGTCAATCATCAGGTTATCATTCATCCTACGAGCCAGATTAACGGAACCATTATCAAGGAAATCTACGGCGGCGACTTCAACCTGATTCGTCACGATCACCGCTGCGACCATACCGGTCACAGCCATCACGATCCATTCTCGGGCAACCGGGAACAACTGTAACCTAAAGTTGATATAAGAATATAATGGATTTTTTCAGTGTTCTGACCGACCCTAACAGCCTCTTTCTCAGGCAGACCCTGCTGGTTGGTCTCTTTTCGAGTATCGCCTTCGGAATAATCGGCACTTATGTAATCAGCCGCCGTATCAGCTATCTCGCCGGAGCCGTTTCACATTCGGTCTTAGGCGGAATCGGCGGCGTTATATGGTTAAAAACCGTATTTCAACTCGAATGGCTCGACCCTCTTTACGGAGCCCTTTTGGCCGCACTTCTATCGGCTTTTATCATCGGCCGTTTCGGCTCCGGCAGAAAAAAAGAAGAGATCATGATAGGTGCAACCTGGGCTATCGGTATGGCTTTAGGAATCATTTTCATGGATATGACTCCAGGTTATTTCGACATAACAAGCTACCTCTTCGGAGATATCCTTTTAGTCTCGGTTCGTGATTTAAAACTTATCATCGCCCTGGACATTGTTATTATTCTCTTTTTCTACCGTTTCTACCACATCGTGACTGCCGTCTGTTTTGACGAGGAGTTTGCCCGGTTGCGAGGTTTGAAAGTCGATCTTTTCTACCAACTCCTGCTGGGATTAACGGCAGTCAGCGTGGTTCTGTTAATCCGGGTGGTCGGAATCGTCATGGTCATCGCCATGCTGACGCTCCCGGCGGCAACCGCTGGTCTTTATGCCCGCACCCTTGCCGGCATGATGTTGCTGGCGGTAATGTTTTCTGCGATCGCGATTGTCGGCGGTATCATTTTAAGCTACAGCGCCAACCTTTCCAGCGGGCCGATTATTATTGTCTGTGCCGGGGTTATCTACTTTGTCCTGGCCGCTATTAAAAGGGATAAATATTCGCTGTAATGGATGAGTTTTCCGCAAGGCTGAGCCGGACTCTGCGGCAGATGTATAATCAAATTTCGGAGTGTGAATCCGGTCTCTTAAAGCCGGTTGCAATTGATCGCGGATTAACTTTGTTGAAAAAACTCGGTTATCCGGTTTCACTGCTGGAATCTCTGCCGCCGGAAAATTTTGATCACGCCTTTCCGCTCGCAAATCCGTTGACAAAAATTATCGAGCTGGATCCCAAAACCATTCTTGATCTCGGTTGCGGCACCGCCCTGGATCTGTTTCTATGCACCCGGCTACTGCCTCAGCTTAAACATGTTTACGGCATCGATGCAAGTTCAGGACTACTTGATAAGGGCAGAAACCGGCTCAAAAATATTCCTGAGCAAACCGTCGGGATCACACTGTTTGAAGCTGATCTAAACCAGTTTAGCAAGTATGATATTAACTCTGTTGACCTGATTTTGATGAATGGTTCATTCAATCTAATCCACAATAAAGCCAAACTGTTTCAGACACTTTCCGGGCTTTTAAATAATGCCGGCCAGATTCTGATTTATGATTTTCTACTGACCGAAAGTCTGCCGCCGGGTTTCTCGGACGAAATTGACAACTGGCTCTGGAATATCGGCGGGGCTCTGAGTGCTGCCGAACTCAGTGAAGCAGTCAGCTCTGCCGGACTTGAAATAATCTCTATAGATGATCTGGAACGGATCGACCCGGTTGCCCGCTGTCAAATTTTAATCGCGAAAAAATAGCTGTCTATGCTTTCGTTCCGGAGCTGATTTCTTCCAGAACCTGCGGCAGATTAAGCAGTGATGTCAACGGTCGGTTTTCGGTTGAATGCTGGTTGTGATCTGCGGCTGCCGGATCAAAGAGAATGGTTGCCAAGCCAAGCTCGCCCGCCGGCTTCAAATTGACCGCCATATCATCAATCATCACTCCTGCTTCACCCCGGGCCTCTATCTTATCTAAGAGTTCCTGATAGATTTCGATATCCGGTTTTGGACGAAAATCGAAATAGTTGATATCAAAGATGGCCGTAAAGCAGTCCTGAAGACCAAGAAAATCAAGAACTTTCTGACAATGTCCGTTTGAAGCGTTGGAGAAGATATATTTTTTTTCCGGCAATTCAGAGAGCATGGTTTTTAATTTTGTATCCGGTTCAAGATAGTCTTCCAGGGGTACGTTATGGACAAATTCAAGGTAGTCGTGCGGATCGATATTGTGATGAGTAATCAGACCGTTCAAAGTCGTGCCATGCTCTCTCATATACATACGCCGCTTAAAATCAACTTCGGAAGCGGGAATTTTGACTATCTCCCGCAGATAACGGTTAATTAAATTATCTATATGATCAAACAGGCCGCAGCTCCGGGGATAGATGGTATTATCAAGATCGAAGAGAATAAATTTTGCCGCAGACATTATTTTTCCTGATATTTATTGAGAATTTCTTCGATTATGGATGTTGTTGAATATTGATCTATAAACGGCAGAGACTGAACTGACCCACCCCGGGCCGCAACCAGATCACGACCGACAATCGCACTGGTATCCCAGTCACCGCCTTTGACCAGGATGTCGGGCTCAAGCAGTTTGATTAACTGATAAGGATCATCCTCATTGAAGATTGTGACAAAATCAACCGCTGTCAGAGCCGCAAGCAGCCGTGCCCTGGCCTGCTCCGGCATTATTGGCCTTTTATCCCCCTTAAGGCGCTGCACCGAAGCATCAGAGTTCACCCCCACAACCAGGATATCTCCCAAAGCCTTAGCTTCAGCCAGATAGGCTGAATGGCCAGGGTGCAGAATATCAAAACAACCGTTGGTAAAAACGATTTTTTTACCCTTATTCTGAAAATCACGAATTAACAATGCCAGAGTTTCAGCCTTAATAAATGATTCTGTTTCCACCAATAAACCTCCCGGAATATCTTTACGTTCAGTAACAACTTGACAAATATAGTAGAAATTAATAGAGTTAATCCGATGTTTTTGGTAATAGTACGTCTAAGTGCCGGTCGGCTTGATTATTGCTGGTCAATAATTGACTCTTCCCCGCGGCCTTCAAAATTGACACTACCATTAAAGATAAAGGTATCACAACCTGCTTCAGTAAGTATATGTAAAAACAGATATTTTCCCGGCAAACATAACGACAACCGGGCAATTACTGCAAATTACAGAGCAAAAAAATATCTTAAGTTCATTTACTTAAATGTAATGTCACCTCATTTAAGGTTAAAGAAAAACCGATGCGGAATGAAAAAAAACTGGTACTCGTTGTTGATGATGAAAAGGATATCCGCGAGATCCTGGCTGAAACCTTAGATAATCTTGACTTCGAATGCATAATCGCCTGCGATGGTGATGAAGCGATAGCCTGTCTGGATGAACACCATGATATCATTGATGTTGTTATCTGTGATCTCAAGATGCCCAGAGTCTCAGGCGATCAAGTCATTATCTACGGCCATAAAAAATATCCGCTCATCCCGATTATCATTCTTACCGGATTTGCTCAACTTGACATGGCTCTCGACCATATGCGGCTCGGAGCTTTCGATTATATGACTAAACCATTCCGGGTAAAAGAGCTGCTTTTCATATTAAAACGGGCCTTGGAAAAACGCCAGCTTCAGGAAGAGAACGCAGCCTACCAGAATACGCTTGAGATACGAATTGAAGAAGCAACTCAAGCTCTTCACAACCAGGTGGTGCAAACCGTAAGTTCTTTCATTCTGGCAATCGAAGCGAAAGACCGTTATACCCAGGGACATTCAAAAAGGGTCGCTGAATACTCTGGCTTAATGGCTGAGAAACTCGGCCTCTCGCAAGAGGATAAAACTAATCTCATCTATGCCGCTCAACTTCACGATATTGGCAAAATCGGTATCTCTGAGCAACTGCTCAATAAACCCGGACGACTTAATAAGGTTGAGTACGAAACCATTAAAACCCATCCCAGTAAAGGGGTAAAAATTTTAGAACCGTTGGATTTCCTCGATCATCTTCTGCCGGTGGTCGAATCCCATCATGAATGGTTCGATGGCTACGGTTACCCCAAAGGTCTGGCCCGGGAAGAAATTCCATTTCTGGCCCGGATAATAGCGGTCTGCGACTCCTTCGATGCTATGACATCAGACAGATCATACCGTGAACCTCTCCCGCTTAAAATTGCAATTCAGGAGATCAAAAATGGTTCCGGTAGTCAGTTTGATCCTCAGGTAGTCTTTGCCTTCCTCGAAATATTTCATAATACCCTGGAATCGCAGATGATCACCCGAAAAACTATTGGGAAATAAAACCTTTTCCCTACAACCATTTTCCCTCATCAGCGTATGGCCCGGTTATTTCTGCCAACTTGCGTCTTAAATGCATAAATCTGGATTTCATTTCTTTAAGCCAGAGACCATGCCTGCCGGCCTGCTCTTCAGTAAAAAAAATATTGTCAGGATTGAGTGTTACTTTTAACTTAAGATTCTTCCCATCATTAACTACCTCTCCGTAATTGCGGCAGACAACACACTGGATCTTATTTTCGCCCAACAACTGGATTACATCGCTGCCGCACATTGGACAGGCCCATTCGGCAAAAAACCGTTTCTCGGTAGAAAAAAGTTTTAATCCCAAATTAGCGGCCCGCTGCAGCTGTTCGTCATTTTCATGGAAAATTTCTCCCGGCAGGGCACCATAAAAAATTTCAGAGGCGCGCAGCTTCAGGCCCAGAATCAGGCTAAAACTGTTGATCATCATCTCACTGTAACCGGCTTCGCCTTTAATGCCGGCGGTCACCAGGTTTATCACCGGTTTTCCCCGTACGCTGAACTTAGCTGAAAAGAGTTGCAGGCAGCGGTCAAGAAAAACCTTTAAGACTCCGTTGGCCCCGATAAAATAGGTCGGTGAAGCAATGATCAGAGCATCGGATTTTGCCATGGCTTCGGCAACCTCGAGAAAATCATCATCCAACGGACAACTGCCACTCATAAGACAAGCGTAACATCCCTTACAAGGTTTTATATTTTTACTGGTCAGGCGCACCAGGGTTAGTTCATGTTCCTCAGGGATATGGCGGCAGATCTCTTTAGTTAGAACTTCACAATTACCTGATTCACGCGGTGAAAGGATCAGCGCGACAATATTCTTTTTCATAATTTCCCCCGGGAATGTAATTCCGATGTTTAAACAATAGTCGGCAACCCTTTCTATCTGAAATCTTCTGCAAATTCAACTAAATAAGTTGTTAAAAAAATATGTAGCAAATTTATTACCAATAAAATATAACACTTTTATACAATTTCCGAGAAAAGCCACAACATTGTCTACATAAGGTATAAACACCCTGTTGAAAAGCTGTTAACAACCAATAAAGGTAGTCATAATTATCTTATTGAAAAAAATCTGCGAAAAATCTCACTAAAATTAGCATGTATAGTTTTACCCATAATTTCAATAAGTTACAAATGTCAAGAAGATTGTAGTATATACTTGAAAAAAGTTTGTTAAGAATTGATCGAGAATGATTTCAAGCTGTTAACAAGCAATAGCAAAAAAAACTAAAAAAAACAAGGTTCAAAGCTATCGGCATTAAAACAGAAGGCAAAAAAATGATCCTACACATTTTTAGTGCGCCATTATCAAATCATGTTAAAAAAGCAGCATATTGTCCTTGACAAACGCTATATCCCCTGTTAACTGGACGGCGGCAAAGACATTTCAACCCTCAAATCATAAGGTTTTCCCTTGTCTGTAATAAATGCAATCATCCTTGGAATAATTCAAGGTCTAACCGAATTTCTACCGGTCAGCAGTTCCGGTCACTTGGTGATCGCTGAACACCTGCTTCCCGGCTGGCAGCAGACCGGGATAGTTTTTGAGGTACTTCTCCACCTGGCAACTCTTCTGGCGGTAATAATATTCTTTCGCCGGGATCTGTTTTTATTATTCAAATCACTCTACACAAAAAGTTTCGAAGCCTCGCAACAGCGCCGTCTTCTGCTATTGTTGATCCTGGCGACTATCCCGACTGGAATAATCGGTCTGGCCGGAAAAAAGATTTTTATCTCTCTTTTTGACCGGCTTGATGTCGTCGGTGTCATGTTACTGGTGACTGCCCTGCTTTTGTGGCTGGCTGAAATTCCGAGAGAATTTAAGAAGGAAGGCTGGGGCCGCATAAGTGATGCCGTCCTGATTGGCATAACTCAGGGTCTGGCCATTATCCCGGGAATTTCACGTTCAGGATCGACAATCTCTGTCGCTATGATGCTTGGGATAGAGCCGGAGAAGGCCGCCCGGTTCTCTTTTCTGCTTTCAATCCCGGCAATCAGCGGTGCGGCGCTGTTGAATCTTAAAGAGATAAGCAATATTCCGACAGAGCAGATCCCGGCATCGTTGTGCGGTGCCTTGGCCGCCCTGCTTACCGGCCTTTTAGCGCTTAAGCTTTTGCTTATGATAATCAGAGAGAGACGTTTGCGGATCTTTTCCATCTACTGTGTGATCGTCGGCAGCATCGCCCTGCTGCTGTCATTTACGGGATGATTCAGCCGCGGTCAATTGATAGGCTCCGATACGATATATTAGAAAACAATCTGTGAATCCATTCAAAAGCACTTTTTCCCATAAGCAACAGTTGTCGTTTTTTTGCTCAGCTAAAAAAGAAGGCACAAAGCTTTCTGCTTTGTGCCTTCTCACTTTAAAACTATTTCTATCGTTCAGATTTATTAGCGGCCGGGACACTGCCCGGCGACTTCAGATGCGATATTTTTATTTCCATAGGCCTTTTTGAAATGGGCCGCAAATTCACCCGCCAGTTTTTGGGCTCGTTTGTCGTAAGCATTACCATCCCGCCAGGTATCCCGTGGATTCAGGATCTCAGCCTCAACTCCGGGACAGCTTTGGGGAATCATAACATGGAAAACCGGATCGTGAATATAATCTACTTCAGCTAAATCCCCGTTCATAGCCGCTTTCACCAACGCCCTGGTCAACTTGATATCCATGCGCTCGCCCTCACCGAAGGGGCCGCCGCTCCAGCCGGTATTAACCAGAAAAACCTCAGATTTAAAACTCTTCATCCGAGCTCCGAGCATGCCTGCGTAGACATCCGGATTGCAGGGCATGAAAGGTTCACCGAAGAACCGGGAGAAGGTGGTGACCGGTTCGGTAATCCCGGTTTCCGTACCTGCCAGTTTACTAGTATAACCCATCAAAAACCACAACATTGCCTGAGCCGGATCAAGTTTGCTGATTGGCGGCAGAACTCCGTTGGCATCAGCCGTAAGAAAGAGGATCGTCTGCGGATGGCCGGCAACGGATGAAGGTTTGATATTACTCAGTTCCGATAAAAGGTATGAACCTCTTGAGTTTGGAGTCAGGCGTTCATCATCAAAATCAAAAAAACCATTCGGATAGAGCATTGCGTTCTCGACAATCGAACCATGCTTCAAGTAGTCATCTTCATGCATAACCGCCTGGTAGATTTCAGGCTCTTTTTCAGCATCGATATTGATCATCTTGGCGTAACAGCCGTTTTCAAAATTGGCTACTCCAGTATCACTCCATCCATGTTCGTCATCTCCGAGCAGGGCCCGTTCGGGGTCAGCTGAAAGCGTGGTCTTACCGGTTCCGGAGAGACCCAACAACAAGGCCACATGACCATTCGGACCCTCATTCGCCGAGCAGTGCAACGGCAGAATCCCTATTTCCGGCAGCATGTAGTTCATTACTGAGAACATAAGTTTTTTTACTGAGCCGCAGTAGGCTGAGCCATAAACAATTCCAACCCGTTGATCAAGATCAATAACCACTGCCAGATCGGAAGCCTTACCGTCAGCAAGATTGCGCAGGCGTCCCTGATAGCGGTCCCGGTCAAGTTTATCGTAAGGCAGGGCCAGCAGCGTGAACTCCTTGCCGAAAAAGAAAGATTTTTTAATATCATCTGGTATGGGACGAAACATGTTGTCCGTAAAAAGAGCAGTCAGAGCTTGATCTGTGACTGTCTTTACTGGCAAAGCATAAGCCGAGTCGGCTCCCAAAACCCGATCAGTCACATAAATGTCACTTTTTTTGCTTAAAACCTCAACTGCATCGGCAAAAAGCATCTCAAAAGTCTCTTCTGAAACCGGTATATTATTAGGTGAATCCCAATCGATCTTGGCTTCACTTGCGGCTCTTTTGACAATCAGGGTGTCTTTTGGGCTGCGACCAGTTGACTCAGGCGGTGTCCAGGTCGCTAAAGCACCGTTAGCGGCAATTATGACCTCACGATTATCAACCGCCATTTTGATCATATCCGGTCGCGCCGGATTTTCGGCAACCCGCTCACGGGCTTCCAGCATTGCATCAACTACTGCTCTTTTACTCATCATTGTCCTCGACTTACAATAGGTTAAAGTTACAGGTTTACTTTCCGTACAGCCCAGTTTGATATTCCCCGGACCGGATTTAATAAATTATGTTATTTTCTGGTTCTTACCTTTTTGCTGAGAGTATCTTCTGCCGTTTTCCGGTTTCGATTCGATGATTTTTTCTGACGCGACAAACTCCACAAGCCGCCCGCTGTTATAGATATTGTTTACATCATGCACAAGATCGGCCGAAGGTTGCAGAGGAAAATTTTCCAGAGCCATGACAATCCGGCACTCAGGCATTCTGAGGTTGATAAAAGCCGGAATTGTGCCTTTATGACGTTCAAGAACATCCTGCAGCAGGGCCAGCCGGGCCGGAGCCGCCTGTTCGTATGAAAGATTGAGCTCGACTTTCTCGATTACAGTTGAAAGAGCTTCATCCAGACCGAAAACCTCACTGACAATCATCTTGGCCTTAGTCTGGTCATCATTTATCTCAACCCGTCCTTCAAGGATCAGCGGTTCATCATCAACAATATAATCTTTGGCTTTAAGATAGGTTTCCTCAAAAAGAGTGACTTCAACCGAGCCGTACAGATCCTCAAGTACGGCAAAAGCCATTAATTTTCCGGAGCGAGTACGTTTACTGCGAACTGAATTCAAAAGGCCGCCAATCCGGGCTGAAGATGAATTACCGCAGTTCACCAACTCCGCAGTATTCGCCGTGGTGCAGCGCTGGAGCTCATCCACATGCCGCTGCAACGGATGGCTGCTTAAATAGAAACCCAGAACATCACGCTCAAAAACCAGCTCCTCCTTGTCATCCCAGGTTAATACATCTTCCGGATAACAAGCCTCATCAAAAGTGGGTTCATCCCCGGCAAAAGCAAAAAGCGACTGTTGGCCGCAGACCCGGTCGCGAGATGCCGACTGACCACTCTCCATAGCTGTATCAATCGCCGCAAAAAGTCTGGAACGGGCAACATTCTCCTCATCAAAAGCACCGGCCTTGACAAGACTCTCAAGCACCCGGCGGTTAACCCGGGAAAGATCTATCCTGCAGCAGAGATCGAACAGTGACGCATATCTGCCCTCAATCTCCCGGATCCGGATAATTTCCGCGGCCGCTTTGACTCCGACATTCTTGACGGCCGCCAGACCGAACCTGATATTGTCATCAACCACCGTAAATGAAAGTTCACTGACGTTGATATCAGGCGGCAGCACCTTGATCCCCATACTCCGACATTCAGCGATATTCTTGATCACCTTGTCGGTGTTGTTCATATCCTCCATCAGTAACCCGGCCATGAATTCAACCGGATAGTGGGCCTTTAAGTAGGCGGTCTGGTATGCGAGGTAGCCGTAGGCGGTGGAATGCGACTTATTGAAGCCGTATTCCGCAAACTGTGCCATCAGGTCAAAAATTGCTTCAGCTTTGTTGGGATCAATACTGTTTTCACGGGCCCCGTTGAGAAAACTCTCACGTTGAGCGGCCATGACATCAGCTTTTTTCTTACCCATCGCTTTGCGCAGAATATCAGCTTGTCCCAGGGAGTAACCGGCCAGCTTCTGCGCAACCTGCATAACCTGTTCCTGATAGACGATAACGCCGTAGGTTTCTTTGAGAATCGATTCAAGTTCAGGCAGCAGATATTCAACTTTCTGGCGACCATGCTTACAGGCGATGAAATCATCGATCATTCCGCTCTCAATGGGGCCTGGACGATAGAGAGCCACGAGAGCGATAATATCCTCAAAACAACCCGGCTTGAGACGAACCAGAAGATCCTGCATGCCGCTGCTTTCAAGTTGAAATACCCCGACCGCGGCCCCGGAGGAGAGCAATTTATAGGTTTCTTTATCATCCAGGGGAATCGTACTGATATCAAATCTTTGTGCTTCATCCGCGATACTGCGGTTGATTATTTTTAAAGCATTATCGATAACCGTCAGGGTTTTTAATCCCAGAAAGTCAAACTTTATCAGACCCAGCTCTTCAACAAACCCCATATCGTACTGGGTGACAATAACGTCACTCTCTTTGGCACCCTTATAAAGTGGTAGATAATCCACCAGCGGCTGATCAGTTACCACCACTCCTGCGGCATGAACCGAGGCGTGCCGGTTGAGACCTTCAAGTGAATGGGCGACCTCAAGCAGCTCTCTCTCCAGGGCATTCCCCTGACGCAGGCGGGCAAATTCAGGCTCCTGGGCTTCAGCTTTTTTCAGGGTCATGCCAAGATCAGTCGGAACCAGTTTGGCAATTCGGTCAACCTCTGAGTAGGGCATGTGCAGGGCCCGGCCGACATCCCGGATCACTCCCTTGGCCTGCATCCTGCCGAAAGTGATGATCTGCGAAACCCGATCCTGACCATATTTTTTCGTTACATACTCGATAACCCTATCCCTGCCGTTAATGCAGAAATCCATATCGATATCCGGCATTGAAACCCGTTCCGGGTTTAAGAAACGCTCAAAAAGAAGGCCGTAGGGAATAGGGTCAATATCGGTAATCCGCATGGCATAGGCGACCAGCGAACCGGCAGCGGAACCCCGACCGGGACCAACCGGAATATGATTCTCACGAGCATAATTAACAAAATCGGCAACGATCAGAAAATAGCCGGCAAAGCCCATATCGCAGATTATTTCGATCTCCAGCTCAAGCCGCTGCCGGTAAGTTTGCTCAAGCTCGTCGGTAAAGTTATCACCGTAATAGGACTTAATTCTGGGCATAACTTTTTTGAGACCAGCGTGACAGACCTCGACCAGATGCTGATTCAGTGATTTGCCTTCAGGAGGGATAAAATTGGGCGGCCGGTAGTTTCTGAATTCAAACTTAAAATTGCAACGTTCAGCAATCTCGACGGTATTGGAAATGGCTTCGGGATAGTCCGAAAAAGCTGCGACCATCTCATCCGGCGATTTAAAATAAAGTTCTTCCGGATAGCGCATCCGTTTAGGATCGTCCATATTTTTTCCGGTCTGAACA
Source organism: bacterium (assembly GCA_029932385.1). Taxonomy (GTDB): domain Bacteria; phylum Desulfobacterota; class Anaeroferrophillalia; order Anaeroferrophillales; family Tharpellaceae; genus Tharpella. Next base: position 26,240 of record JAOZQE010000001.1, read on the forward strand.
CAGAGCAGAACTTCATGGGCGTGCGCATCCTCACGGTTTAAAAAGTGGCAATCATTGGTTGCGACCAGGGGAACAGAACATTCCCGGGCAAGTTCAACAATCTGCCGGTTGATAATTTTCTGTTCCGGAATAGAGTTTTCCTGGAGTTCAAGAAAGAAGCGCCGGTCTGTAAACAGGTCACGATAAAACTCAACCTCAGCTCGGGCCCGTTCGTGATCCTGGCGTCGCAATGGAGCGGAGATCACTCCGCCGAGACAGGCGCTCAGCGCGATCAGGCCCTCATGATGTTCAGTCAGCAGCTCTTTATCAATTCTCGGCTTATAGTAGAAACCTTCCAGGTATCCTTTGGTTACCAGCTGGCAGAGATTTTTATAGCCGGTCTTGTCCATGGCCAGGAGCACCAGATGATGGGCGTTATCATGTTCTTTATCGTTCCTTTTATTACGGTTTAAGCGACCCTGCGGGGCAACATAGACTTCGCAGCCGATTATCGGTTTAAGCCCTTTTTTTTCCGCCGTCTGAAAAAAATCAACCGCTCCGAACATATTTCCGTGATCGGTAAGCGCGACAGCACTCATCCCGTACTCACAAGCTTTGTCAACAAGCTGTTTTATGCGGATGGCCCCGTCTAAAAGGCTGTACATTGAATGGAGGTGGAGATGAACGAAAGGAGTATCAGACACCAGATAAACTACCGTTGAAAAGAGTGATTAAGAAATTTGCCGAACAATAAAAAGTGGATCACCTTTAAGGCTGTGGCACTAACACACCGGGAGAAGTTTTCCAAGCAAAAAATCATTGACAGTCGGCCAGACAAAGTCGAACCCGGCAGACATCAATCTCCCTCTCAACGATTTCAAAACCAAACTTTTTAATGAAGTTCATCATACTCGAATTATCTCTTAAGACTAGTCCAAAGATCTCTTTAATACCACGATCTTTTGCAATATATATCAACTTATCCATTAACAGGTAACCGACTCCACTCTGCTGCCAGTCATCGGTTACTACAATAGCAAATTCATACTCTTCGATGTGAGGATAATAGATCAGGCGGTTGACCCCGATACTTATCTTCTCGCCCCCGATTTCGATCTCGGCAATCATGGCTATTTCCCGTTCGTAATCAATCTGGGTAAAACGAACCAGCTGTTCCGGGGTAATATCTTCTCTCAGGGAAAAGAATCTGAAATAACGAGTTTGTGGCGAGAAACTCGCTACCATACGATGATGGGCGACAGCATCATCAGGTTTTATCGGACGAATCAAAACTGCGGTACCATCTCTTAAAGTTTCGTGGAATTCATACTGGTTGGGATACGGGGTGGTTGCAAGATGGGCGGGCGATATAATTTCAGTCCGCTTCAGTTTGAGCTTGGCATCCACCGTCAGCAGACGACCCCCGGTAATGATTAACGGATCCAGAATAAGAGTTTCGATCTCAGGCAGGTCGACAACCATTTGAGAGATCCTGACCAAGATATCCTTCAAGGCTTCAATATCAAAAGACCTGACTTCATTACAACACTGAAAAAGTTTCGTTCGATCTATCAATTTGCCAGCCAGGGTACGATCTAGTGGAGGTAAAATGACAGCTTCATCCGCTGTGATCCGAGACGGTAATCCTCCGCTGCCGAGGAAGATGTAAGGCCCGAACTCGGCATCATAACGACTGCCGAGGTTGACCTCGTAATCAACCCCCTCAACCATTTTTTCAAGTGTCAGGTCGAAATCATCAACTCCCGCCTCAGCCGCAATCTTCTGTAGAGCCACAAACCCCTTCTCGATAGCTTCATCATTATGCAGATTCAAAAGGATTCCCGCAATGTCACTCTTGTAAGTAAAGGTGTGACAATTAATCTTCATGGCTACCGGATAGCCCAGAACACGGCATAACTGCAGAGCCTCGGCAAGAGATGTAATTTTGTAGGAGCGATTGACCGGCAGGCCGTAAAGGGCTATAAGTTCACGAGTCACGTGTGAACTCAGACTGGTAATCTGACGCTCAAGATAGCTTTGTATCAGTCTGCGGGCCTGCACCAGGTTATTCTGATCATAGCCGGTTTCCAGACTGTAACGCTTAGGCGTAACCACCAGTTTAGAAAGTTTTTCATAATAACGAAGAGCGTAATGACAACTTAATACCGCATCTTCGATCGTAAAGCAGATTCTGGTTTTACGGTCATTCAGTTCGGCAGCCGGCTCCAAAGGATCTCCCTGATCGCCAATCCACGTATAGACCAGGTGCACTTTGGCGGCGGCCGCCGCCGACTTCATCTTTGCCGCTAACGCCTTGGGATTAATGCCCTGATTTAAAACCACAATTACGATGATCGTGTCAAACTCTCCAGATGCAAATGTGAGCTCCAGAACCTTTTGATAGCGACCCTCGTCCGCATCTGCCGCGATACAGATCGGATCAAGTGATCCGGAATAGGGAGCAACAAATTCATACAGCTTGCGGCTGAGTTCCGGCGACAGGGCGGTGACCGGGATATCTCTTGAGGCCAAGGCATCAACGGCCATAATCCCAAGCCCGCCGGAATTAGTGATAATGCCCAGCCGCCGGCCCGCTGGAACCTCATTTTCAATCAGGTAATCACCGGCAGTCAGCAACTCATTGATACTCTCAACCCGGATTATTCCCGCCCGGCGAAAGGCCGTATCATAAATCCGGTCATCTCCTGACGGCCGGCCGGTATGTTTTTCAATCACTTTGCGACTCAGTTCACTCTTGCCGGCTTTAATGGCAACGATCGGTTTAATCATAGCAACCGATCGGCAGGCACTCATAAAATTTTTTACATCTTTTATATTCTCAAGATAGAGCAGAATACAACTGACCCGGGCGGACCAGCCGAGATAATCGATCATGTCGCCAAAGTTGATATCATTCAAGTTGCCAAGACCGACAATATGACTGAAGCCACTCCCCCGCTTCTGGGCAATCTCCAGAATTGAAGTGATTACTGCCCCGCTCTGGGAAAGCAGCGCCAATCTGCCGCCGGTAACCTGGATATTGAACAGAGAGAGATTGATTTGAGCGGTAGGTACAATAAAGCCTGCGGAATTGAGACCTAAGATGCGGATGCGGTTTTTCCGGGCCCGGGAAATAATTTCCGCGACAAAGCGGTCGCCGTCGATATCCGACTTGGAGCTCATTATCACCAGACCGCAGACCCCAAGAGTTCCACAGCGGTCAACCAGATCAGGAATCTCGGCCAGCGGCCCCAGAGTCACAACCAGATCCGGTCGCACCGGAAGCTCATCCAGTGATGAATAAGTATCTGTTTTAGTAATCGGACATCCGGGCAGATGTGAATGACCGGAATCAACCAGGCACACCTGGCGGTTGCCGTCAGCCGTCAGGTTACGGTAAAGCTGCCACTCTTTACTCTCAGGGTTGCAGGAACCGGAACTTACAATAGCAATGGCGGAGTCAGAAGAGATGACCGGGGCGAAAAATTTATCCAGATTATAGATACCCATAACAGCAAACAACCGGGGAAATGGAGAGGTAAATTTGACGGGTAGAATTTGATTAACTGATCATCCATCACTACAGTGTAAATCTATTTCCGTCAAGTAAAGCATATCAATTGATATAACAACATTGAAACTTAAAAAAAACAAAAAAAATCCCGGCAAAAAATTTACCGGGATTTTAGATTTACTGAATTGTTACTTGAGTTTTAAGTCGCGATCAGCATTTCAGCATTGGCGCCTAAGATTTTATTAAGTTTTTTTAAGGCATTACTTTCCAGCTGCCGAACCCGTTCACGGGTTATTCCAAGCTCATCACCGACATCCTGCAGGGTTTTGGAAATCCCAGCAAAAAATCGGCCGCTGATAACTTCCTGTTCCCGCGGGGTAAGCTCTTTTAACGCCTCGTTAATCATGGCCTTACGGTTGATTTCGGCTTCTTTCATCAAAAGCTGTTCTTCCTGACCGTCACTCTCATCTGCCAGAAGATCGAGAAAAGTAGTGTTACTGTCAGAAATCATCCGGTCAAGAGAGAAGTCGCGGGCGTTGAGACGCTGGCAGAAATCTCTGACTTTGGCATCATTTTCAGAGCCGTCAGTCAGGGCATTTATTTCAGCCGTATCAACCTCTTCACCATCAAGAAATCCACGAACCTTGCTAAGTTTGAAAAAGAGTTTCTTCTGTAATTGGGTGGTTCCAACCTTCACCAGGCTCCAGGAGCGGATTATATAATCTTGAATGTAGGCACGGATCCACCAGACCGCGTATGAAATCAGACGGTAACCACGTTCAGGGTCAAACTTCTTTACGGCCCGCATCAAACCCATATTTCCCTCTTGAACAAGATCCATCATGCGCATCCGGTAACCACGGTATTCACCCGCAATTTTCACCACGAAACGGAGGTTTGCAGTGACTAAACGATGAGCCGTCTCAACATCCTGGTTTTTTTTGTATTGTTGTGCCAGCTCGGTCTCTTTTTCCGGAGTGAGTAAAGAGATACGATTGATCTCGGCAATGTAGCTTGAAAATGAATCGGTATTTATTAAAGCTAAAGATTTTTCCATCAGATCTTCACCTCCATTTGATTATTAGCACTCTATCAGGTTGAGTGCTAATATAACATAAAAAAATAGAAATGCAAGGAGAATCTCTATAATTCTTTATAATTAGAGGTAGTTAATAGCTTTGCTGTGAAGTGTGAGTGGCTAGCGATTCCCTAAAGGAATACCAAAGTCACGGTAGATGCGGAAGAAAAAATGCGGGTATCTTGCCGGGGTCGCAATAAAAGGTAGTTCCGTTTTCGGGTCGATTTTGGCAAATTCGGAAAAGATCTTCTCTTCAGCAGTATAGTCAAAAGCGTAAATCAAATCTAAATGAATCCAGTGGCCATCCCACGGCAGAAAACGCCCGGCCAGAATCCAGTCGTCATCAGCAACCCGGGCGAGGATGGGGTCGTCTAAGACTATACCCTGATCTTCATTCGGAAACAGCGGCACCATATCAAGGTAGCGGCGCTCACGCCGGGCAGTCATCTGAAAGAGTGATAAACGGGTCTCCTTAAGATATGCTTCTAAAAGCTGGCGCTGGAGAGCTGGGAAAAAATCATCATTCTGCTGCTCAAGATAGACCTCAATCGGAGATCGGCCATCAATCTTCTCGCGAAAAATGAGCTGATCAACCAAGGCGCTGGTATCTCCATCTTTTTCCAGCTTAAGTTTTTTATTAGGACCTATCAAACCAAACTCTTTGCCAACCCGGGCAATAGTCGGGCCGTCAAAAAGTTTAGCCACTGCGGTATTGACTTTGGTCATCCTCTGTTTCAAGAGGTTATGTTCACGCTGTTCACGGCGAAATAGAAGCACAGTTTTCCCTGTTTAAGAATATAAAAGCCAGTTAATTTAAGATAACAGGGCCGTATCATCCGACGCGGCCCTGTCTCTCTATAGCTTAAACATCTCCTGATGACCAGCATATTTTTCCCGGAGTTTCGGTTTTTCAATCTTGCCGGTCGGATTTCTAGGGATATCATCAAAGAAAAACGTCCGCGGTCGCTTATAACGCGGCAGCCCCTGACAGAAAGAATCCATATCAGCCTCGGTCAGCCGGCGGCCCGGTTTGAGATCGATAATAGCAGCGACTATTTCCCCCAGACGTTCATCCGACAGACCGATAACCGCGACATCGTTGATATCTTTATGACCCTGCAAAAAATCTTCGATCTCTACCGGGAAAATATTCTCTCCGCCGGTAATAATGATATCTTTTTTACGATCAACCAGAAAGATAAAACCATCTTCATCCATCTGCGCGACATCCCCGGTATAGAGCCAGCCATCCCGCAGAGAGCGGGCTGTTTCATCCGGATTTTTATAGTATTCACGCATAACTCCCGGGCCTCTGACCAAGAGCTCCCCTTTGCCGCCCAGGGGTACCGGCTCGCCAAGCGCATCGACAATCCGACACTCCCAGTCAAACCCGGGAATCCCGATGGCACCAACCTTATGAGTATTGCCCATACCCAGGTGGACACATCCGGGGCCGGTCGATTCACTAAGACCGTAATTAGTATCATAATCATGCCCGGGAAAGGTTTGTAGCCACTCTTTAATCAAACTTGGCGGTACCGGCTGCGCCCCGATGTGCATCAGCCGCCATTGGTCAAGTTTATATTTTTTCAGATCGATGCTTCCATCTTCAATCGCATTCAGAATATCCTGGGCCCAGGGAACCAGAAGCCAGACGATCGTCCCCCCCTCCTCTGAAACCGCATCAAGAATCCATTCAGGCTTAGCCCCTTTGAGGATTACTGCTTTAGCTCCGACAATAAAATTGCCGAACCAGTGCATCTTGGCCCCGGTGTGATAAAGCGGCGGAATGAGAATAAGATTATCGTCATGGGTCTGAAGATGATGCCGGTTCTCGACAATACAGGAAGATTCGAGATTTCCGTGGGTCAGCAGAATTGGTTTCGGCAAACCGGTGGTACCGGAAGTAAAATAGAGGGCCGCACTTTCATCCGGGCTGAATTTCAACTGCGGATCAGTTGTGTCACAATCACCGATCAGATCAAGATAATTCTCAACCCCGGCGAGATCACAGGCACCGAGACTGAAAAAATATTTAACTGAGGTAAGCTCATCTTTTACCGCCGCAACCCGGGTGAAAAATTCGGGGCCGAAAAACATAACATCCGCTTCAGTAACGGCAATACAATGTTTAATATTCTCACTGTCAAAACGAAAATTGAGTGGCACCACCCAGGCCCCACTCCGTAGAATACCGAAATAGAGCGGCAGCCATTCCATTGAGTTCATAAAAAGATGAACCACTTTACTACCGGGACCAATTCCCCGGGAACGGAGAAGATTGGCGATCTGATTCGCCTGCCGGTCAAATTCCAACCAGCTTATCTCACGGCGTGTATCATTTTCCGGATCTCTTTCAATCAGAGCTGTTTCATCCGCATACATGCGCCCATTCCGGGCCAGAATCTCAGTAATCAGCATATAACTCCCTTTAACTTTCTTATATTAATGATATATAAATTTGAGAAAACCTGCGGAAAATTACTTTCATAGCGGTAATGCAACCGTTACTTTCACCATAGGCTTTTGAACTTTAGGGGCATTGCAATTTTCAGACCGCAGGCCGCATTCATACCGTAATCTTTATTCCCGACTTTGCTTTGGTCTGGTTCCACATCCTGCCACTAATTCAATGAAAAACTCTTCACCGACTGGCGGTAAATTTTCCCCGACCGGCAGCACCCTAAAAGGGTTGCCAAAAGATTAACAACAAGGTAGATTAAGAACCATGACAACTATCCACTGCAAAGTCAAAAGAGTAAGCTACAGCAATGTAGAAAACGGTTATGTCGTGCTTAAGGGCGAGAGTGACAAACGACTGATAACCGCCGTCGGCAACCTGCCTGCGGGGCTTGCCGGCGACAAGTTGCAGGGAGTTGAATTCGAGTTTGACGGCCAGTGGGAGATGAGCCGGTACGGGCGCCAGTTCGCATTCGTTAAAGCCCGGATCATTACCAATGAAACTTTCTATTTTCTCGCCAAGGTTGTTAAAGGTCTAGGGGATAAACTGGCCCGCAGGCTTCTTGAACACTATGGAGAAAAAGAACTTACCCGGATTTTTGAAAATGAGCCGGAAAAACTTCTTGAGTTTAAAGGTATTAAAGAGAAGAAGTTAAAACAGATTCAGAGTTCATGGGAGCAACGGAAAAACCTGAGAAATCTTTCAGAATTTCTCCTGCCCCACGGCATTACCCCCAATCTTCTGATCCGCATATTCAATGCTTTGGGCGATGATGCGGTACAAAAAATTCGTTTCAACCCCTACTCGCTGACCGAAATTCGCGGAATCGGCTTCAAAACAGCCGATGAAATCGCCCGCAAGCTTGGTCTAAGTTTTACCTCCCCGCACCGGATTGAAGCTGCGATCAATCATCTTCTGCTTGAAGCCGGTGATCAGAATGGTCACACTTATCTTGAAACAGAAACCTTATCTCTGCAACTCAGTGAGCTGCTAGATGATGAGACTGAACAGGTTGACTCGGCAACTGTTACTGAAGTCATTAATAAAATGGAGCAAAATGGTAAAATTGTTCTTGACCGGAAACAAAATATTATCGCTCTGAAAGCTTTCCATTTCATGGAGAGTTTCCTTGAAAAGTTTTTCCACGACCGCTCTCGGGAACAATTCAAGCCGCTCTTAAAAAGCGCTGAGCTTGAGCTCTTTATTGACCGTCAGCAACAACGACTCGGCTTTGATCTGGCCCCGGAGCAGCGCCAGATAATCACCATGATCGGCACCGGCAAACGCCGTCTCTATGCTCTCTCAGGCTATGCCGGTACCGGGAAATCTACAATTGCCCGGCTCATCCTTAATCTCCTGGCGGAAAATTTCTGTGAACGCAAGCAGATAACCTGCTGCGCCTTTACCGGTATGGCTGCGGCTCGAGTCCGCAAATTAAGTGGTTTTCAAGCTTATACAATTCATTCACTGCTCAGATATCAGGGCGATAATCATTTCGAATTCAACCGGGAAAAACCTCTACCCTACAAGGTCATTCTCCTTGACGAAGCGGGCATGGTCAACACCCAGATATTCTATCGTCTGACCTTAGCCGTCGCCCCGGAAACCATCTTTATCATGATCGGTGATCCGGCCCAGCTACCGCCGATTGGTGCGGGTAATGTGTTTGCTGATATCCTCGATAAACCCTACCTTGAACATACGAGTCTGACCCGCATATTCCGCCAGAGTGAAAATTCAGTTCTGGTCTATTTTGCCAATATTATCCGTAAAGGTGAACTGCCGCCGGATTATGAGAACAACTATGAGGATTTTATCTTCATGCGTGAAGATATCCCGAATTATCTGCAGTTAAAGAGAGAGTTGCCGGAAAAAGAGTTACGGGAAATAAGAGGAATGTGTAATGACCGGATCCGCGAACTCATCTTGGAACTGGCGGCCAAAGCGGTTACCCGCCTGAAGTTTCCGACTTGGGATTTTCAGGTTCTAACCCCGGTTCGCCGCGGTCCTCTGGGGACCGAGATTCTGAATCATCAACTTCAGAATGTGTTTAACCCGAACAGCATCTGTCAAACGGAACGTTTCGGGACGATTTTCAAGGTCGACGATAAGGTTGTGCATTTGCAGAACAAGGATATGGAGTGCGCCCGTTATCAGGTCGAAACTTCGCCGGGTCACATCGATAGCTGGCACCGGCAACGTATTTTCAACGGTTTTGTAGGTATCATCAAAGAGATAGATCTTGACAACGAACTCTTCTATGTGGTCTATCCGGGCCCTTTGGTAGTGCGCTACAAATTTGATCAGATCCGTGACATTATTGATCTTGCCTACTGCCTGACCGTTCATAAAGCTCAGGGTAGCCAGTATAAATATGTTGCGATTCCTTTAAGCAACAGCCATTTTATGATGCTTAATAATAAATGGTTTTATACGGCTATCACCAGGGCGGAAAAAAAGGTCTATCTGATCGGTCAGCAGTATGCGTTAAAAAGAGGTTGCACAAACGTCGATACGACCATCCGTAATACTTTCTTATCATTAATAGATTAAATCCTTTTAGATTACATAAAAATACCAACAACCAGCGGCAGGTGTAGAAATGGCTTTTAACAAGAGAAAGATAAATCGTATTTTAGGTAAAATTATGATGGGACTGGGAATTGTTTTCCTGCTCTATGTCGGTTATATGTACTTCGCCTACTACTGCACCGACTGGCAAGGCAAAACCGAAAGTGTAAAATGAAAACCGACTCCGAGCCTGGTTTATGCGGATCAGATCAACGAAAAAGCTATGTGCCGCGAAGAGCGGGCGGATGAGTTCTGTTGGATTCTACTTGTTAAATGGGTTAAATGCTGGCTAATACCAAAACTCAGACATAGGTGTTCCAGGCCGGTGCGGGTGTTATCGGATCAGCCCCACCCACACCGGATAAACAGTTATGAGATTTTATCCTGCGGTCTAAAAAGCAAGTGCTTTCTGCAACAATCCCATAGCCATTTCACTGCCGTTCTTTTTGACATAATCATAAATAACCGGCGTAAATTTATTCAGCATATCTTGATCCATACCGAGAGCATCAAAACTGCTCAAAAGACCAGCGGCATCACCCACGGACGAACCGGTCTTCCCCCCTAAGGCTGAAGCCGCACTACCGAGCATACTTGACTTGCTGTCAGCAGTTTTAGGGGCGAACTTCTGGAGTGTCTCAACCTCAGGCACCTCTTTTGAGAGTTCCTGGTAATCGTCCTTGTCCATCCTTTTTTCAGCCGTCTTAAAAATTGCTCCGGAACCCCCTTGGGCCTGGCTTTCACTGACTCCAAGTTTATCAATCAAAGTACTTACCAACCCCATATCTAGGGCTGAAGCCGAAGTCGGCATCAAAATTAACGAAAAAAACAGTAAGGCAGCAATTGATAATCCGGATATAAAATTCTTCATTATTCACTCTCCTTGATCTTCTATTAAATTACATAACAAAACTAAAACAACCATTAAAGTCTTCAATAGTCATGGTATAGCACTACAATAAAATTTTTACAATCTGTATTTTGTTATTTCTTTCAATTTCCAAGGTTATTATTTCACCTTTGTTTTTCCGCGAAAGTAGAATGGAGAGAGCAATGGGATCTGACAGAGATTTCCCGTCACAGGTAATAATCAAGTCTCCAACCTCAAGGCCGTGCCCGGCAGCGACACTTTCTGATTCAACCATGACAATCCGGATGCCTTTTTCACTCTTTTCCAATCCAACTCCAAGCCGAGCCTGTTTATCTTTAAGGTTGCGATAGGGTACACACCAGAGATAATCACAGAGATACAGGGGCAAATCCGGAAAATCAACCTCCATCGTCCGGCGTTCATTTTCCACCATATCCAGTGGTGTATGAGTCAAAAGAGTACAGTAGTCAGCCTTAGCAAGCTGAAAAACCCGTCGTGGCAAACCAAAGCCTTGGGCCACATGGAATCCACCACTAATAACCACAAGTATCTTATCCGCTCCTTCCGGGCTCGTAAGATAATCCTTAATATTTCGGGCCATAGTCGCTTCCCAAAGTTTATGAACTTCAAGAAAGATATCGATATTTCCGTGCCCCTTGGTATGCCCCTTAAACATCGCCTGCAGGGCTTTCTCCTGATAGGGATCAGAAATTACCGGCGACGACTTTTCCGTAACCGCAGCGGCATGCATAACCTTCATCTTTTCACTGCGACTGATATTTAGCGCTCGAACCGGGATTTGACCGGCTTTAAGAAAAGTGAAAATTTCCCGGTAGTAAACAAAATTCGCAACCCCCCAGTCGGTCGCAAAAAGACGGATGAAATCATCTTCCGTCAGCTCATTTTGCAGCCAGCGATCGATTTTTTCCTGATTGGCATGTGATAACATCTCAAAACCAACTGCCAAGCGGTCGGGAAAACGTTGAAAAAGAGTTTTTATTACTTCAAGTTCCACCTGGTGGTCATAGATATTGTCGTGTCCTTCACCAACAAAAATTATCTTTTTATCAGCCAGGAGGTCAAAAAGTTCAGATTTCGTTAAAAAAGTACCGGTCGGCAGATGGATAATCTCATCTTGCCGCATGGTACCGGGATCGACATAAGGAGATGACAGCATTTTCGTCTCAGACATGATTTCAGGTTGAACTCCAGTGCATGAACTTAAAAATATCAGAGCAACAATTACCGACAGACATAAAATTGAGGTTTTCATAATAGGGTTGCATTTATCCATATTTTACTGTTAGAAAGCTGACCGCTCACGAAAAGATATTTTCCATTTCCGAAACTAATTTGAGTTATTATTTGAATATAGAAAAAAAAATTCCCTTTTATTACGGATGGGTTATCGTCGCAACCTCATTTATAACTTTAGGGGTGGCCTTCGGCGTCTGGTACTCATTTTCGGTTCTCTATATTGCGATTATAGATGATTTTTCCTGGTCGAGAGCCACAACTGCCGGCATCTTCTCTCTCTTTACTATTTCACACTATCTCTGTGCTTTTTTAACCGGCTGGCTGATTGACCGTTTCGGGCCTCGCCTGGTAATCCCGGCTGGAGCTTTATGGCTCTCTCTCTCCTTAAATCTGCTTACCCATGCCCGAGACTTATTCGACTTTTATCTGGTTTACGGGGTCATGGCGGCAATCGGAGTCAGTCTGATCGGCTTTGTTCCCCACTCAACTTTTCTGCCGCGCTGGTTCAGCAAACGCCGGGGCCTGGCTATCGGCTTGGCCATGGCCGGAGTCGGAGTCGGGATGCTGACGATTCCACCATTAATGCAGCACCTGATCAGCCTGCAAGGATGGCGCTACGCCTACCGTATACTCTCTATAATAGTGCTTTTAACTATTCCTATCAACCTCTTTTTCCAGCGCCGTGACCCACAGCAGATCGGATTATCTCCTGACACTGCTACAACTATTCTCAATAATAACTTGCAGGAAACTGTCAAAATTAAAACTGATGATTTTCTGATCATGGATGAAAAGTGGGCCGCAACCAGTTGGACCAGCCGGCGGGCACTAAAAACAAAACGTTTCTGGTATCTGGCGGCAGGTTTTTTCTTAGGACCTTTTGCGATCCAGGGGGTTCTCCTGCATGCCGTAGCCGGTCTGGTTGATGGGGGCATGAGTGCTAAATGTGCAGCTGCAACCTTTGGCTTGTTGGGTATCTGCGGTTCAGTTGGCAAAATAACTTTAGGTTTTTTCGGTGATCGTTGGAATCGGGAAAAGGCGAATACGGCAGGTATGGTTGCAGCCACACTCGGAGTCCTGGCCCTGGCCGGAGTTAGCCTGCAACCGCGGTTGCTGCCCTATATTTTCGCCCTCTGTTTCGGATTCGGTTATGGGGCAGTAGCTCCACTTTTTCCATCAATAGCGGCTGATATTTTTCAGGGAGAGCATTTCGGACGCATTTTCGGTCTACTCTCACTTAATCTCGGATTCGGCGGTGCCGCCGGGGCCTGGTTTGCCGGATATATTTTTGACCAAACAGGCTCATATCAGATAGCTTTTATCATAGACATCATAGTTCTATGGCTCTCCTGTGCCTCCTTCTGGCTTGCTGCTCCTCGTAAAATCCGTCTCAGTCCGAAGCGGTCCGACTGAAAGAAAATGAATTGTTGACAAAACCTCTGCTACCTGACTATTTCAGATCATATAATACTGGTGCCACAAAAACCTTAAAATTTTTTAGAATGAGACTATATGTTCAAATCAATCATTAATTTTTTCTATGCCTTGCGCAGTATAATTATTGTCGTTCCCAACACCTTTTTCTGGGCCTTAACCGGCAGCATCTCAACCTTTACACCCTGGGGCAAAGCCGGAATTGAATTTGTCGGCAACTGGTGGGGATGGATCAATCTGCGACTGAACGGAGTTAAAGTCATCCACCGGGGACTGGAGAATATAGACCCAAAACAGACCTACATGGTCATCTCCAACCATAAAAGCTATCTTGATATTTATGCTATATTCAGCTGCCGGGCCCTCTACTGCCTTTTTGTCGCTAAACGGGAATTGACAAAAATTCCTATCTTCGGTACGGCTCTGAGTCGCAGCGGCTCAATCATTATCGACCGCGGCAACCGGCGCCAGGCGATTGAACAGCTACAAACCCAAGGTAAGGTTCTGAAAAAAAACGGTATATCAATTATTCTTTTTGCCGAAGGTACCCGGATGCCGGCTTCAATTCCTCTAGGTGAGTTTAAAAAGGGAGGGTTTGTTTTAGCATGTCAACTGGGTCTGCCGATCCTGCCCCTGACTATAAGCAACAGCGGTAATCTGCAACCTAAAGGTAAAATAGCAATTAAACCGGGTACCCTGACCATGACGTTCAGTCCACCAATCATGACCCCGGAAAATTACAATAAAGCTGAGATTGAAAGAATCATGGAGGAGACCAGAGAAGCAATCGCATCTCATCTGTAATGTAATCAAATTTGGAAGTGCGCTACAGAACTATTTTGAAGCACACTCCTCTCCTCTTTTCTTAAAAAAACCTTCTGCCGGAAGCTACCCGGTAAAGTAGCAATTAATCACCCGTTTGCTGATCTTTTTAGTAGAGAAGCCTCGATACCTCTCCCAGAAAACCATCGATTTTCATTTTGCCGGAAAGTTCCGGAACCTCTTTTACCGGCAGAGTACCGGCGGCCTGCAAAAGATTTTCCCGGCACTCCCGCTGCGCCTTATATTTACCCTGCCAAAAAGGATGTTGCTCACAAACTTCCAATGGCAACAGTTTATTCAAAATGAAACCATTTACCTCAATTTTGAACTCGGTGAGTGATCTGGCTATATCCAGGGCTTGTTCAACCGGCAGATGTTCCGGATTGGCGACAACCCAGGCACTGGTATCAGTTCTTAAAAGATCGATAATCTGAGCTGTCAATTTCAGCCACTTATCGATCAAAGTTAGCGGGTCAACTTTACTGAAGACACCTTTCACCTTCATGTAGACTTTCTGCGCCTGAGTCAGATGAGAGTAGAAAAGTTGCTGGATAAAGAGCAGATTTAGGGTGGTGACGGTTGGAGCCGTATCCCAGACAATGGTCTGGTAATTTCCCGATTGCGCCATGGTCAGCAGATAATCGAGCATAAACTCCTCATCTATGCCCGGTGCCCCCTCGATATAATCAATAATCTCCCGACCCACCGGCAAAAAAGAAGAGAGTACCGTATATATTTCATCCGCGAATTTTTCCCGCCAGAGGTCAAGTACCAGCCTGCGGGTCAACTCCACCGCATCAAGATTATCTGCGACAGAAACTATACTCTGGTCTAGAGGGCGAGCGAAGATCTCCGAAAGTGAGCCGGATGGATCAGTCGAAATCAGCAAGGTCCGGCCAAGTTGAGCGTAATGGAGAGCGGTAGCCACGGACATTGTTGTTTTACCAACCCCGCCCTTTCCCGTAAACATCTCAATCTTTGTCATTTTCATACCATCCAGATACTATATGTAATGAAAAAGGTCCCGGCGAAACCGGAACCTTTTAATTAAAATATTCAGAACTCAAACCGGTATATTTTTTCACTCTTCTGCTATCAGTAATGAAAAGGCTTCCTTAAAATAAATATAGCCGGTCCACATTGTGTAGAGAAAAGCAATCCAGAGGAAAAAGATACCCACGGTATGTGCGTTCGCCCCGAGAAATGAATAATGGATAACCAGCGCGACAACCGCGATCATCTGAAAAGTAGTTTTATATTTTGCCAGGGTACTGACCGCAATCGACTGGCCGCGATCTGCAGCTATCGCCCGCAACCCGGTAACCGCAGTCTCACGGCAAAGGATAAGACAGATCATCCAGGCCGGAGCCCGATGCAGATAAACCAGCATCACCATGGTTGACAACAACAAAATCTTATCTGCAAGAGGGTCGAGAAGCCGGCCGAGATTGGATTCAAAGTCATACTTTCGGGCCATGTAACCGTCAAGCCCATCAGTAATCGCGGCGCCAACCACCAGCAGGGCGGTCAGCAGATTAAGCCAGCGATTACCGGAATAGAGCAGAATTATGATCAGGGGGACAACCAGGATGCGGCTTAAAGTCAGAAGATTAGGAAGGTTTGCAGGTTTTTCCGCATATTGACGAGTTTTTGACAGAACCGAGAAACATCTCTTTTTGCACTGGGCTAAGAAACTTTCATTTTGGGTCATTTTTTATTTATCCGCTCTTTCAAGTCTTTACCAACCTTGAAAAATGGCAAACGCTTTTTGCCGACCTCAATTGATTCACCGCTTTTTGGGTTACGACCGGTATAGCCTTTGTAATATTCGACATGAAAACTGCCAAATCCCCGCAGTTCAATCCGCTCTTCATCAAGAAGAGCCTGTTTCATACTGTCGATAATTACATTAACAATCGTCTCAGAGACTTTCAGCTTAATGTCGGAACGATTTGCCAGCTCTTCAATCAGTTCAGATTTATTCATTGATAAAACCTATTTTACAAGACTAATTCCGGTCAACCGGGATTATATATGACTTTACACCCTCTCGACTTACCCCGAACCAAACCCTGAGAATTAAAACACAATCTCTTTATAAGGAGATTATCAGGCACAAGTTTTCAGTCGGGCACTAAATATCTTAATTCATTAGCAATATCTAATTACCATTGTCAAGTAAAAATTGAAAAATAATTCGGATAAATTATCAAATCAAGATTTTCGCCTGCGGCCTTCACGGGCTCTAAAATAGATTTTTACCGGAATTCCGTAAAAACCAAAACGTTCGATTATCCGATTTTCCAGATACCTGACATATGAAGCCTTGATTCCTTTAATTTTGTTAACAAAGAAAATAAAGGTCGGCGGCGCACTGCGGGCCTGGGTAATGAAATAAAATTTCAGGGGGTGCCGATGAATCAGGGGGTGCTGATGGGCAACCACGACATCCGCGAGCCAGCGGTTAAGCTCACCGGTGCCGATCCGGCGGCTGTAAATTTCATAAACCGACTTCAAGGTCGGGAAAAAAGTTTTCAACCCCTTACCATTTTTCACCGACAATTCCATAATTACAGGTTTATGAATCCCGGTCAATCTATAAGCCAGATCCTCTTTCAACGCCGCCAGCTGCCGGCCTCTATCAGAAATGAAAAGATCCGTTTTATTAAACGCATAGATAACCGCTTTCCCTTTCTCATGGGCCAGAGATGAAATCTGTAAGTCCTGATCTGTAATTCCATCTGTGGCATCAATCATCAGAACTACGATATTAGCAAAATCAATCGCCCTTAATGTGGCAACATTACTGAGACTTTCGACCTTTTCATGAACCCTTGCTTTACGTCGGAGACCGGCCGTGTCTAGAAAAAGGTATTCCTGGTTTTCATTGACTATTGAGATTTGAACCGCATCAACTGTAGTTCCGGGCCGACCGCTGGTGGTTAGACGTTCACTGCCGGCAAGATAGTTAAGGAGTGATGATTTCCCGACGTTGGGTTTGCCGACAACGGAGATCCTGATCGCTTCATTATCCTCTTTCTCCTCGACAGCCTCCACCCGCTCCGGCAGAAATCCGGCCAGAGCCTCTTTTAGATATGCAATCCCCTCACCGTGCTCTGCCGAAATGTGGTGAATTTCATCCATTCCCAGTGAGTAGAAATCGACACTGTTCTCTCTGACCCGAGGAGATTCACATTTATTGACGACCCAGAGAATCGGTTTCCCGCTCCGTCTTAAATAACGAGCCAGCTCACCATCTTCGGATCCAACTCCGCCCTGACCATCAAATAAGAGGATAATAATATCCGCTTCGTCAACCGCGGCCCTGGTCTGACGGCCGACATCTTTCTGGAGTTCATCCTCACTGCCGAAAACCAGGCCGCCGGTATCGACCAGCAGACACTCTTTACCTTCAACTTCAAGATCAGCAAAAATTCGATCCCTGGTGACTCCGGGGATATCGGCAACAATAGCCCGGCGTGCCTTCAGCAACCGATTAAAAAGAGTCGACTTTCCAACATTGGGCCGGCCGACAATCGCTACACATTTCTTCATTATAAATTTCCACTAAAGTAACATCTCTACCGCTTTTTTTTCCAATTTGGAGTCTTCTAATATGGTTTAGAGATTTTTGCAAGTCTTTCAACATGAATTATAGTCCGACAGCAAACCTCAGGCAGTAGTTTTCACTTGCAAAAAATTGACTATTGGTGTATTGATAACATCCATTAACTGGAGCCGCCCGCCCGAAAGGCGTGCGGCTTTTTTTGAAGCCTGTCGCCAACTAACCCAAACCCGAAACTGAGTAATTATATGTCATCGTCAAAAAGAAATCAGGATATGAAACCTTTTTATAAAAATCTGGCACTCTGGCTTGTGATCTGTCTGGTTATGATCATGGTCTTCAACGTGTTTAATGCCCCGCAGACAGCAAAAAATGAGATCAGTTTCAGTAATTTTATAGATATGGTCGATTCCGGCCAGATCAGTGAAGTCACGATTCAGGGTCGTAATATCTCTGGCACCAACGGTTCTACAGCCTTCAAAACCTACACGCCTGAGGATCCGACCCTGGTCAAGTTGCTGCGCGACAAAGGTATTCGCATCAGTGCCAAACCCGAAGATGAGTCACCCCTCTGGCAGTCAATCCTGATCTCCTGGTTTCCAATGCTACTACTGATCGGAGTCTGGGTTTTCTTCATGCGCCAGATGCAGGGTGGCGGCGGCAAAGCAATGTCATTCGGGAAAAGTCGCGCCAAGCTGCTGACCGAGGATCAGAAAAAAGTCACCTTCAAGGATGTCGCCGGCATTGAAGAGGCCAAAGAGGAACTTGAAGAAATTATCAATTTTTTAAAGGAACCAAAAAAATTCACCCGTTTAGGTGGTAAAATCCCTAAAGGTGTACTGTTGGTCGGTGCACCGGGAACCGGTAAGACCCTGCTTGCCAAAGCAATTGCCGGTGAAGCTGAAGTTCCTTTCTACAGTATCAGCGGTTCCGACTTTGTTGAGATGTTTGTCGGAGTTGGAGCCTCCCGGGTTCGTGATCTTTTCATCCAGGGCAAGAAAAACGCCCCCTGCCTGATTTTTATTGATGAGATCGACGCGGTCGGTCGTCATCGCGGCGCCGGTTTGGGTGGTGGTCATGATGAACGGGAACAAACCTTGAACCAGCTTTTGGTCGAAATGGACGGTTTCGAATCCAATGACGGAGTTATTCTGCTGGCAGCTACCAACCGGCCCGATGTTCTGGATCCGGCCCTGCTCCGGCCCGGACGTTTTGACCGCCAGGTGTTCGTCCCCAATCCGGATGTCAAGGGCCGGGCGGGAATTCTCAAAGTTCATGCTCGCAAGGTGCCTCTGGCCAAGGATGTCGATCTTCATATCGTCGCCCGCGGTACTCCGGGATTTTCCGGAGCAGATCTTGCCAATCTCATAAATGAAGCCAGTCTCCTGGCCGCCCGTACTGACAAGAATGAGGTCGATATGAACGACCTCGAAAATGCAAAAGACAAGGTCATGATGGGAGCTGAGCGCCGCAGTCTGGTGATCAGTAAAGAGGAAAAAAATATTACTGCCTATCATGAAGCTGGTCATGCTATGGTCGCCCGTTTTCTGCCCGGAACCGACCCGGTACACAAGGTAACAATTATTCCCCGTGGCCAAGCCCTGGGTCTGACCCAGCAATTACCGATAGATGAACGTCATACCTATGATAAAGATTACCTGATCAACAATATCAAAGTGTTAATGGGTGGTCGGGTAGCTGAAGAGATAGCCTTAAACAATATCACCACTGGTGCCGGAAATGATATTGAAAGGGCAACCGAAATAGCCCGGAAAATGGTTTGTGAATGGGGTATGGGAAAGATGGGGCCGGTCAGTTTCGGTAAAAAAGAGGAACATATCTTCCTCGGCCGGGAGATATCGGAAAAACGTAATTTCAGCGAAAAAACCGCCGTCGAAATCGATGATGAAATCAAAGAGATTGTCAGAGATGCTCATATCGCTGCCAGAAAACTGGTAAGCGAGCACCGCCGGGAACTGAATGCGTTGGCTGAAGCCCTGCTCGAGCGGGAGAGTATCAACGGCAGTGAAATCGACAAAATTATCGGCCTTGAAGTTGAAGAATCCCCGGTAGCTGAAAATCAGAGTACAGAGAGTGATGAATGATGCAAGAGAGATCCTCCAGATCCGGCTTCTTAACCGCGAATGGAATGTCAGGCGGGTAATTGCGGCAAAAAAAGTGATGAAGCCTGATGTCGTTGTCGCAGAAAATAAGGGTAAGTTTATTGTTGCTAAGGATTTCCGTGACAGGACTTGGATTATCCGCTGTCTCTGGGGACCGCTTAATATCATGTATGAAAAATTCATTCTGCAGAAACTTGCGAATGTAAGCGAGATTCCAGCTTTTATAGGGCTCGAAGATTACAACTGCATGCTCATCAGCTACATCGATGGCGACGAAATAAAAAAATCAAGTCACCGCCTGGCCCCTGACTATTTTGACAATCTTCTTAAAATAGCTGCCGATATTCACGCGCAAGGAATCCTCCATTTTGACCTTGGCCACAAAACAAATGTCATGGTCAAACAAAATGGAGACCCGGCAATTATAGATTTTAACACGGCTCTCTACCTTCCCAAAAACTTTTTTCTCTCTCCCCTGCACCGCCTTTTGACAAAAATTGATAACCTTTCAATCCTGCGTTTAAAAGTTAAATTTACTCCTGAGGATACAAATTTTCACGAAAGGAACCGGGTAAAAAACTTTCTACGTTTGAGAAAATTGTGGATTTTTGATAAACTTTCACGTAGAATTACCAATATGACAAAAGATAAAACTAAAACCTCATCTTCATCTTAAGCGATAGATTAAAATGCGCAACTACTACGTCAGACTTCTCGAAATCCATTCTCCTAATGATGCCGCTTCATTAATGAAGCAGATCGGCAGTGATCTGCATGGGGTGGCGCTGATGAAGAACAAGATGGTTCACTACAACTTCCGGGTCGGACCTCTGCCCGCTGCGGCGGCTAATATAATAAAACAGGAGATGCTCTCAGTTGGTGGTGAAGCTGCGGTTACCCGCGGGGTAATCAACTGCAGTGCCGACAACTCTGATGCTATCTTAAGCGCAACCCGGAAACAGTTTCGAAAATTCTGCCGGAAGCTCAGAGCCCAACCTTTCTCACTGGCTTTAATGGCTGACCGCATAGAGTCGGCCTTGAAGGCCAAAGAGACACTTAAGGGTCTCCCGTTTAAGTGTCGTGGTCTTGATGTTGATCTGAAAGAACGCTCACTGATTATGGGCATCCTTAATATAACCCCCGACTCATTCTCCGACGGGAACTGCTTTCTAACCCTGGATGATGCCCTTGCACAATCCCGAAAATTAGTTGCGGACGGGGCTGATATTATCGATGTCGGCGGTGAATCGACTCGCCCCGGAGCTGAAAAAGTTACCATTGCTGAAGAGCTTAACCGGGTCTTGCCGGTTATCAAGGCCCTGCGTCAGGAATTTCCCGAACTGCCGATTTCAATTGACACCTACAAAGCCGAAGTCGCAGCGGCGGCGATGGCTGCTGGAACTGATCTCATTAATGATATCAGCGGATTTAATTTTGACTCCGGCATGGCCCAGGTTGCATCTGAAACCGGAGCCTATTGCTGCCTCATGCATATCCAGGGAACCCCTGAGGCGATGCAGAAGAATCCTGAATACGAGGATCTTTTTGCCGAGATCAGTGCCTATTTTGAAAAAAGCATTGCCCGGGCTCTGGCCGCCGGAGTCGAGCGGGAAAAGATTATTCTCGATCCCGGCATTGGTTTTGGGAAAGCCCTGGAGCACAATCTTCTGATTTTGAAATATCTGGCTGAATTTAAAGGTTTCGGCCTACCGCTACTGTTGGGCACTTCACGTAAATCATTTATCAAAAAACTGACCGGGGCCGAGGTCGATGAACGTCTTCCGGCCTCACTGGCAACGATAGCCCAGGGCCTGACCAATGGTGCCAATATCGTCAGAGTACACGATGTTGCCGCGACCAGACAGGCTTTAACTGTTATTGATGCGATCAACCATAGCCAACGTTAAGCTAGTGTAGAAGTCAACTATGACCGTATTTTTTGAGACCCTGATAAACAGCCGCTGGCTTGACGTTTTAGACATTATCATTGTCGCCGTCCTCATCTATCAGGTTCTGGTCATCATTCGCGGCACCCGGGCTTTCCAGATTCTTCTCGGACTTTTCCTGATTTTCATTACTTACCAGTTCTCCCTGCTTCTGGGATTCTATACCCTGCACTGGATTCTCAACGGCTTCTTAAGCTCAATCGTAATAATTGTCATCGTCCTTTTCCAGAATGAATTCCGCCGGGCTCTGGCCAAATTCGGCAAGACCTCTTTTGTTCTGAATCCGGCTGAAGAGCTCAATTATCTTGATAAAGTCATTAAAGCCTGCACGACCATGTCATTAAAAAGAATCGGAGCACTAATTGTTTTCACTCGTGAAAATAAACTCCCGGTCATCGCTGAGGGGGGGGTTGAGATTAATGCAATCGTCAGTGATGCCCTGATTTTAAGTATCTTTAATCCGACCGCTCCGATCCATGACGGTGCGATCATTATTGATCACGGCCGGATTGTTGCCGCCGGCTGTTTTCTTCCCTTAGCCATCGAACCCATGATTGACAAAGTATATGGCACCCGGCACCGGGCCGCGATGGGGATATCTGAAGATACAGACGCAGTGGTGGTAGTCGTATCAGAGGAGACCGGCAAGATATCTCTCTCTATCGGCGGCAAAATAACCAAAGAGCAGAACCCTGAATCTCTGGGCCGTATTCTGAATAAATTATTTACGCCGCAACGCAACAAGTCCGGTTTAATTGCATCATTACAAAACGTTTTCCGTAACGGAACTTGAATCTCATATGGAACAGATAAGATCAATACTTTTCAGAAACCTGACATTAAAAATTCTGTCACTGGTTTTAGCCTCAGCACTCTGGTTCTTTGTCTCCGGCCGGAGTAAAACTGAACTCGCTTTGAGTGTTCCGGTTGAGTTTGCTTCCCTTCCGACAACCATGACTATTGTCAATAAAGTTCCCACCAGCATCCATATCCGGGTCAAAGGCACCAAGACTCTGCTGCGGCCTTTAACTGTAAATCCGCCATCACTTAGTGTCGATATGTCCAGTTCAAAAAGCGGGAAGAATATTATTCATCTGGCCCAGGAAACTTTCAACGGACTCCCATTAGGAGTGGATGTGGTCAATCTCGACCCTGAGATCTTGACCCTCTATCTCGACCGTTTCATCGAAGCCACTCTGCCGATTAAACTGAAGACCAAAGGCAGTCTGCCCCGGGGTTTTCAGATCAGAGATATCATTATTACACCCAAGATGGCGAAATTTAGAGTTTCTGAGGAATACCTTAAGGAACACTCCACAGTCCTTACTGAACCAATTGATTTAAGCCAATTACGCCAGACGACTAAAATTAAGGTTAACCTTATGACTCCTCCGGGCGAGTTGAAACTTCTCAACCTGGAAACCAAAATAACTGCGACCGTAACTATCGGTGAAGCCTTAGCCCAGCGAGTGATCAAAGGCATCCGGATCAATTTTCTCAACCGCGATGAAGCTCTCGGCAGAATCGGCATAAGTAACTACTTCGTCGATCTGGTCGTCGAATGTCCACTCCTGATGCAGGTAGATAATATCCGTAAAAAAACCAATGTCAAGGTTGATCTGGCTGATCTTAAGATTGATAATGAAAAAGGTTATTATAGACTCCCGGTCAAAATCTCTCTCCCGGAAACCGTTAAGCTTCTAGCTATGGACCCGACCGAAGTTGAAATTGTTTTCAAAAAAAAATAAGTTTGATTAACTGATACAAGGATAACAGATGGGTAAATTATTCGGTACCGACGGGGTTCGGGGAGTTGCTAATATTGAGCCCATTACGGCTGAAACAGCACTCCAGATCGGGCGGGCGACAGCCTATATCTGCAAAGATAAAGATCACCGTCATAAAATCGTTATTGGCAAAGACACTCGTCTTTCCGGCTATATGCTCGAAAGCGCACTGGTTTCCGGAATCTGCTCAATGGGGGTTGATGTATTGCTTATCGGACCCATGCCGACTCCAGGCATTGCCTTTATTACTCGCAGCATGCGGGCGGATGCTGGCATGGTAATCTCCGCATCTCACAATCCCTTCCAGGATAACGGCATCAAGATATTCTCCCGTGACGGGTTCAAACTCCCCGATCAAACGGAATCGAAAATCGAGAATCTTATTTTTGACCAGTCAATCAACCAGTTACGACCGACTGCTGATGATATCGGTAAAGCTTTCCGCATCGATGATGCCGATGGCCGTTATATCGTTTTTCTTAAAAATACATTTCCTGCCCATTTAACCCTGGAGGGAATGAAATTAGTAATCGATTGCGGCAACGGTGCCGCCTACAAGGTTGCACCGTCGGTTTTCAGCGAACTCGGGGCGAAGGTCATCTCTATCGGCATCGATCCGGATGGTACCAACATCAACTCCGACTGCGGCTCCCTCCATCCCGAAAAACTTAAAGCCCGGGTGCTGGCTGAAAAAGCCGATCTCGGCATTGCTTTTGATGGTGATGCTGACCGGGTAATCTTTGTTGACGAACATGGGAATGTGGTTGACGGTGATCAGGTCATGGCAATTTCAGCCCTGCATATGCAGAAGCAGAAACTCCTTAAAAAAGATACCCTGGTTGCCACCGTAATGAGTAATATGGGTTTGGAAAAGGTTTTAAGTGAGGCGGGTATCAACCTTGTCAGAACTCAGGTTGGCGACCGTTATGTTGTCGAAGAGATGCGAGCGCAAGGCTATAACTTCGGTGGGGAGCAGTCCGGGCATCTGATCTTTCTCGATCATAATACTACCGGCGACGGTATTCTCTCAGCCTTGCAGATTCTATCGGTTATCAGAACTACAGAAAAACCCCTCTCTGAACTTGCAAAAGTTATGGAGATATTCCCCCAGATACTGATTAACACTCTCGTCAAAGAGAAAATTCCGATAACTGAGGTACCCGCCTTAAACCGACACATCAAAGAAGTTGAAAAGGCCATCAAGGACCGCGGTCGACTACTGATCCGCTATTCAGGCACGGAGAATAAACTGCGGGTCATGCTTGAAGGCGAGAACTATGATGAGATCAAAAAATATGCCGAAGAACTAAGTGCTTCAGTCAAGAACTTTCTCGGCTAGAACTGTCTCCCTGATGCCGGCAGCATCAAGCTTCAAATCAGAGTGCAACTGTTTCGGGGTTGCGTGCGGAACAAAGTTATCGGGCAGGCCGGTGACGATCACCCGGGTTGTCCATATATTTTCTGCCGCCATAAACTCTAAAACTCCAGAGCCGAAACCACCGGCACTGACATTCTCTTCAAAAGTAAAAACCTGCTTAAAGTTTTTAAGAGTAGTCCGCAACAGCTCACCATCAAAAGGTTTGACAAAGCGACAGTTTATTACCTGACACTCAATTTTGTCATTGACCGACATTATTTCCGCTGCCGCCAAAGCTGAAGCCACACATGAGCCCACCGCCAGCAGAACCGTATCACCACCAGCCCGCAGGATTTCCCAACTACCGAGTTTAAGTTCCCTGAATTCACTATCCATCTCGACCCCCAAACCATTTCCCCGCGGATAACGAATTGCCGAAGGTGACGCATAGTGCAAGGATGAAAAAAGCATCTGCTGAAGCTCATTTTCATCTTTGGGAGCCATAATGATCATATTTGGGATCATCCGCAGATATGAGAGGTCAAAGGTGCCGTGGTGGGTGGGGCCATCTTCACCGACGACCCCGGCGCGATCGAGACAGAGGGTCAGCGACAGGTTCTGGAGAGCAACATCATGAATTACCTGATCAAATGCCCGTTGCATAAAAGTTGAATAGATAGCCACAAAAGGGTGCAGACCCTGGCTTGCCATCCCGGCGGCCAGAGTCACTCCGTGCTGTTCGGCAATACCAACATCGTAGACTCGATCAGGAAACTTTTCCGCCATAAGCTCAACCCCGGTTCCCGCCGGCATCGCGGCCGTAATCCCGACAATCCGCTCATCTAAAGCAGCAAGTTTCGCCAGAGTCCGGCCAAAAACCGAGGTGTAACTTGGCGGAGCCGGTTTTTCAGAAGTTATTTTTTTGCCGCTGACGATATCGAAGGGGCCGACCCCGTGAAATCCAGTTGGATCAGCTTCGGCCGGAGCATAACCTTTACCTTTTTTTGTGATCACATGAACCAGAACCGGCCCGTCAAGCTGGTTGACATTTTCGAAGGTTTCGATCAAAGCCTCAAGATCGTGGCCGGGCAACGGCCCGACATACTGAAAACCTAAATCTTCGAAAATTGTTCCAACCGGAATCACAAATCCCTTAAATGACTCCTCAGCCCGTTTTATCATATTAAAAACACTCTCACCGACTTTGGGTATATTCGTGAGAACTGATTTCACATCATGACGCAAACGGTTGATGGTGGCACCGGTCAGAATCCGGTTAAGATATGCCGACATGGCTCCGACATTGGGGGAGATCGACATCTCATTATCATTTAGAATAACAATCATATCCCGATCCAGAGATCCGGCATGATTTAAGGCCTCAAAAGCAATTCCAGCACTTATTGAAGCATCGCCGATAATTGCAACGCTGCGCTGACGCCGCTGAAGCTGTTCGGCAGCCAGCGCCATGCCTAAAGCGGCAGAAATAGAAGTGGAACTATGCCCGACCCCGAATGCATCATATTCACTTTCGCTGCGCTTTGGGAAACCACTGAGGCCGTCGGACTGACGTAAGGAAGAAAATGCAGACATCCTGCCAGTAAGAATTTTATGGGCATAGGCTTGATGACCGACATCCCAGACAAGCATATCTCTGGGCGTGGCGAAAACATAATGCAGGGCGATCGTAAGTTCAACCACTCCTAAGGAGGACGCCAGGTGACCACCCGTACGGGATACGGTTTCGATAATCAGCTGTCTGATTTCCGTTGCCAGTTGCGGTAGACAAGCGCTGTCAAGTGCTTTTAAATCTTCAGGGCTTTCAATCTTCTTCAGTATATTTTCCATATCTACTCTTTTTCAGATCTCTTAGATTATCACTTTCAGATCAAATCATTCAGGGTATAATTGTAACTACGGACAATTTTTTTCAGTCGTTGCAGGGCAGTCTTTTCTAACTGCCGAATACGCTCCCGGGTTAACCCAATTTCTTTGCCGATCTCCTCCAGGGTTAGTCCCTCTTGGTCAAACAGTCCGAACCTTTTGCTGATAACCACCCGTTCTTTGGGACGCAGTTCATCAAGCCAGCAGAGAATGATTTTCATCCTTAGATCCTGACCAAGAAGCTCATGGGCATCACTACAATTCTTGTCGGCCAGCTGATCTAAGGCCAGAGTTCCAGAGCTTAGACTGTTGCTGTCACTATCGTCGCTGAAACTGTTACCCGAAGTCAGGCTTACGAGGTTGTTAAGTCTGGCCAAAGCCGGTGTAAATGAGGTAAATGTATAACTTAGATAATCCGCAAGTTCTTCAAAAACTGGCTCACGATTAAATTCACGGATAAATTTCTGCCGCCCTTTTATGTAGGTGTTAAATTCATCGACAACGTGAACCGGAAGTCGAATAAGCTTGCTCTGACTGATCAGAGCCCGGTTCATATACTGGCGGATCCACCAGGCGGCATAGGTCGAAAAACGGCAATTAAAACTTGGATCAAAGCGCTCAACCGCCCGGATCAAACCGAGGTTGCCCTCCTCAATCAGATCATCCATCGGCAATCCCCGGTTCTGGTAACCCTTAACCAGGTGAACAACCAACCTGAGATTGGCTTCGATCATCTTCTGCCGGGCTTTTTCATCACCTGTCTGGATCTTACGGGCCAGTTCAATCTCCTCGCTCTCTTCCAGCAACGGAATCGTATGAATTTCATCCAGATACGAACCTAAAGCACCACCGGAAAATCTATGTTTATCATCTGACGCCATGCCGTCCCACCAGTTTCACAAAACTACAGGCTATAAGACGTTCACTCTGAAACTCATTTTCGCCGTGTCTGGTAATACGATAAAGATGCTGGCCCTGGTCTTTAGCCAGAGGAATGATCATCCGACCCCCAATCATCAGTTGTTCGAGAAAGGTCTGAGGCGGCTTGGCAAAAGCCACTGCAGAAACCACAATTGCCGAAAATGGGGCCGCCTCGGGCCAGCCGTAACTGCCATCAAATATCTTGACCAGGACATTAGCACAGCCCAGATCATCAAGCAGCTGTCGGGCGGGAATTGCTAAGGAGCGCAGTCTCTCTATCGCATACACCTTCGCCACCAGCCCCGAAAGCAGGGCCGTCAGATAACCTGACCCCATCCCGATCTCAAGAACCTTTTCACTGCCTTCAAGCCCTAAGGCTGAGAGCATGTAAGCCACGATATAAGGCTGGCTTATAGTCTGGGATTCACCAATCGGCAAGGCCGAATCACCATAAGCCTGATGTTCCAGACCGGATGCGACAAAACGGTGACGCGGCACCTGCCGCATCACCTCCAGCACATGCGGGTCATTGAGTCCGCGTCCGACAATCTGTTCATCAACCATTTTTTTACATAACAACGAGTAATCCATATCAACTATTTTCAATATATTTTTCAGCCATAATCGCGGCCGTAGCGCCGTCAGCGATTGCAGTTGCAACCTGACGCAAAGGTTTAATCCGTACATCACCAGCGGCAAAAATACCGGGACATGAAGTCAGCGTATCTTCACCGGCCACGATATAGCCGCGTTCATCTACCTGTACCAGATCTTTAACAATATCACTGTCTGCCTTCATACCGACATAGATAAAAGCGCCGGCAACCTTGAGAAGGTGCTCTTTCTCAGTTTTCAAATCTTTAACCAAAACCCCTTCAACCCCGTCATCGCCGACAATTTCCAAAGGAATGTGCGACCAGACAAATTCTAACTTGGGATTAGCAAAGGCTCTCTCCTGAACAATTTTTTCAGCCCGCAACTGATCCCGACGATGAATAACATAAACCTTGGAAGCAAATTTAGTCAGGAAAAGTGCTTCTTCCACAGCTGAATTACCGCCGCCGATGACGGCCAGCTCCTGATCACGAAAGAAAGCTCCGTCACAGGTAGCACAGTAGGAAACCCCCGCTCCGCGCAGACGCTCCTCTCCGGGAATACCCAGCGGGATCCAGCCGCTACCGGTCGCGACAATCAAACTTTTACAATAAAAATTCTCATCCGCCCCACAGCTTACCTTGAAACCACCATCCAGTTTTTCGACTTTAAGACCTTCCTTAAACTGACGCACATCAAGACCGAACCGCTTCGCCTGAGTTTCAAACAGAGGTCCGATTTCAGCTCCGGCAATCCCCTCAGGAAAACCCGGGTAGTTATCAACCATCTCAGTTGTTGCGATCTGGCCGCCCATTATCATTTTCTCAAGCAGAACACACTTTAAACGGGCCCGGGCCGCGTAGAGACCGGCAGTCAGCCCGGCCGGCCCGCCGCCAATTATCAGGACATCAAAATGATTCTCATTATCAGACATAATTCTCTCCTAAAGTGTAACGCGGACATTGCCCGCAAGTAAGTGACCTTATCAGGTTACTAATTTAAGTAAGGAACCTACATCCTTTTCTTATAAATATTCATTAAAACTGAAATTCTTCAAACTATAAATGAAAGTTCCGGACGCCAGCGTTGACGCGAGTGAATAACGCCGCAGTGTGATGCCGACCTGTCCGCTGCGACTCAAAATTTCAACTGCTTCAGGCATAATCTGTTTGTCATTTAATTCTTTCATTTCGAAGAGCCGGATCTGCATCTCCTCCCCGGCGGGCAGAAAAACCGTTTTAGTAAGGGTCAAACTATCTTTACTTCCGACAGAAAGATACTCGATAAAAATATCTTCTAAAAAATTTTCCGTATCAACTTCCGGCGAGCTGAAAAGTAGCGGCCAAAACTTAAAGAATCGGGTTGCGACAATTTGAAACGGCTCTCCCCTTTCCGACAGTAATTTTTCAATATCAGCAGATTGGCCATGCCAAGTCTGATGCTTCCGGGAATCAGACAACCAAAATTGCTGGTCAGCAATCAGGAGCTGACCGGCCACCGATCCCCAGGGAGTCAGCCACTGAATCTTTAACTTCTCCGGAGACTCTAAAAAAAGACGTACCCGGTATTTCCCATGGTCACCAGTAACAGCTTTCCATGAGAGAACCGCATCGGCTTTTAAGCTCTTTACTTTCACCAGTCGCTGCCAGACCTGACGGCTGAAAACAGCATCATTCGGTCTGGAAACAGACTTTATTTCTGGTCGGCTGCAGGCGGTAAACAGGAATAACATTGAAAAGCAGAAGCAGAACCAGTATTTATAGAGGTATAATTTCATTATATTTCAGCACTGCTTACAAAGTCTCAAGTTTCACCGTTGAAAGTGCTTCTCAATCTCCCCTCTTTCTAACTTAAAATAGAACGGTCGACCATGCGGACAGGTATGCGCCAACGGGGTCTGGTCAAGTTTGTGCAAGAGTGATTTTATCTCCGCAGTCGTAAGATAATTACTTGCCTTAACTGCCATGCGGCAGGCCAGAGGGGCAAGTATGGCGTCAATACTTTCGAGTTTCTCACCGCTACCCCCGGCACTCAGATCAACCAGAGTTTCCGTGAAAACCGTTTCCATTTCGAGGCCATCGACCAATAACGGCACGGTTCGCAGTAGCAGAGTTCCCGAACCGAGAAAATCAAATTCAAACCCTAAACGGCCAAGCTTCTCCCGGTAGTTGCCGGCAAGTTCCTCTTCAACCACGGAACATTCGATCTGTACCGGTAGCAAGAGATGTTGGGCCGGGCCATCACCGGAACGCTGGCTCTTTAATTTCTCAAACAACACCCGCTCATGAGCCGCGTGCTGATCCAGCATATAACATGCATTACCGGATTGTAAAACAATATAGGCATTCCAGAGCACCCCGACAACATCCATTGATGAAAAAAAACCGGTTGTCTGCTCGCTGAAACCGGGAAAGGCTGCAGGATTGTCCATATGTGAGTCAGGCTGCCATCGGCTACCGGCTTCACGATGCTCATCCCGGATAAATCCAGAGCTTCCGGAACTGCCCTTTAAGACCGGTGCCGGCTCAAAAAAAGAGGGCGGCAGCTGTTTCTCTTCCGGCAGTTGCTTCAACCCCGAATTATCAGTTTTATAGAGATAGGAATCCTGGGTATTATCGATCGCTGCCGATGTTTCCCGAACATCACTCCGGCTGCGGATGGGATTGAAAAAATTATCCTTTACATCAAGCTGCGGATAACCGCTTAAAGCTTCCATCACCGTCTGCCGAATCAGGCCGAAAATCCGGCCGGAATCGGCAAAACGAACCTCCTCCTTGGCCGGATGGACATTGACATCAACCGCTCCGGCAGCAACCGTTAAAAAAAGCACCGCCGCTGGATAACGCCCCCGGGGCAGAGTTCCCTCGTAAGCTTTTAAGAGTGCCTGAATCAGGGTCTTATCGCGTATGGCCCGGCGGTTAACAAAAAAATAGAGCTGCCGGCTGTTGGAACGCTGGATCATCGGCAATGTAGTATAACCTCTCAGTTTAATCTCTTCACTGCCGCTTTCAGGTAATG
Source organism: bacterium (assembly GCA_029932385.1). GTDB lineage: Bacteria > Desulfobacterota > Anaeroferrophillalia > Anaeroferrophillales > Tharpellaceae > Tharpella. Next base: position 57,422 of record JAOZQE010000001.1, read on the forward strand.
TACGAAAATCACTCTCAGGATTAAGCTTCAATACGGCCGCAACCCGGTCTGATTCACGATCGCCGCGGGTAAAATTAAGCAGCTGCCGGCCGTTATGTTCCAGCAGAAAAGAGCACTCTGGATGGGATATAGCAAATCGCTGCAAGCGCTCGAGAATTGCTCCTCTTTCGGTGTTCGTAGTTTTAAGAAATTTTTTCCGGGCCGGCACCGAATTAAAAAGGTTTTTAACCACAACCCGAGTACCAATCGGCGCCGGAGCCGCCTCTTCCAGAATCTCCCCGCCGTCAAGAAGCGTGAGTTTAACTCCGGCCTCCATCTTTTTATTCCGGGTAGTCAATGAAAAATCTGAGACCGAAGCTATGCTCGGCAGAGCCTCTCCCCGGAAACCGTAACTGCTGACCCCGAAAAGATCGGAGGCTGAGACAATTTTACTGGTTGCATGCCGCTCCAGAGCGAGCCGGGCTTGCCCGGCGGCCATCCCGTGGCCATTATCAACAACCTCAATCAGATCCTTACCGCCTTCAACGATAATCACCTTGATCTGATCAGCTCCGGCATCAAGAGCATTTTCGATAAGCTCTTTCACCACCGAAGCCGGCCGTTCGACCACTTCTCCGGCGGCAATCTGATTACAGACCTCCGGGTCGAGTCGGCGGATTTCAGGTTCATTGACATTATTCATAAGATTACATTGCGGCAAAATGTTCGCGTACTATCTCGGCCGGGATAAGGCGTAAAAACAACCGGCCAGCAAGAAAAAGCACCAGAAAATCATCCACCTGACCAATCCCGGGAATAATAAAATCAGGTATCAGGTCATAAGGAGAGATAAAATAGATAACTGCCGCCATTGGGATTAATTTCAGATAAAAAGCTACCCGCCTATCCCATAGCAATCGCCAGCAGAGACGACCCTCCACTAAAATCCGCTGCCACCAACCCAGGTTACGAAAAAGACGGTCAGGCCGCAGGCCACTCATGGCTTAACTCGCAACCGTATCAGCGACATAATTTTCAACCTCGGCAACCAGCGCTGACAACAATTCACTTTCCGGTAGTTTTTTCAGTATTTCACCCTTACGAAAGATCAAACCCACACCTTTGCCTCCGGCAATTCCGAAATCGGCATGCCGGGCCTCACCAGGCCCATTAACAACACAACCCATCACCGCAATTTTCAAAGGCTTATCAATATGGGTCAGAGCATCCTCGACTCTTTCCGCCAGTTCAATCAGGGCGATTTCAGTCCGGCCGCAGGTCGGACAGGAGATTAATTCAATGCCCCGCTTACGTAACCCCAGACTTTTCAGGATTTCGAAAGCGACAAAAATTTCATCCTCGGGTGGAGCGGTAAGCGAGACCCGCAGAGTATCACCCAGACCATCCGCCAGCAGCAGGGCAATTCCGGCAGCTGATTTTATGGCCCCGCGCAATTTCGTTCCAGCTTCGGTTATACCGATGTGAAAAGGGTAATCAACCCGGGTCGCAAGCTCCCGGTAAGCTGCCAGAGTGGCAGGAACATCAGATGATTTAAGCGAGATTTTTATCTGTGTAAAATTCTCTTTTTCTAAAAGCCGAACATGACCGAGAGCGCTCTCAACCAGAGCCTCAGGTGTCGGGCCGTATCTTATGAGCAGATCTTTTTCCAGAGAACCGCCATTAACCCCAATCCGGATCGGAACGGCCCTATCTTTACAGGCGGCAACCACTTCCCGCACCCTTACGGCAGAACCAATATTCCCGGGATTTAAACGCAGGCCGTCAACCCCCTGTTCAACCGCGATCAAGGCTAAACGATGATTGAAATGAATATCTGCCAGCAGAGGAATAGATATCTGCTCTTTTATCGCCGCCAGAGAGAAAGCCGCGGCCTCATCCGGAACCGCGACCCGAACCAACTCGCAACCGACTTTTTCCAAACGCTTAATCTGGGCTGCGGTCGCGGCGATATCCCGGGTATCAGTATTGGTCATCGACTGCACCGAGACCGGTGCCGGGCCACCGATTGCAACCCCACCCAGCACAATCTGCCGACTTTTCCGACGTTCCTTAAACTCCAAACTTCCTCCCCATATCAATTGAGCTTGACAGTTAACCTTATCGCATAACATTTATTGCAGGATTCCTCAAGTTCAAAAGCTTGATTGAGATTGCAGCAAATCTATCTTTTAACTATACCTTTAAGCAGATGTTTTGCCGCCAGCAGAGGATGAGCCTTAAACATACGGGGTCCTGCGTAACCCATCACCTCTTTTATCCGTTTCTGCATAACCGGTTTGTAACAGTGAATCTCACACTTGCCGCAAGTAGTCCGTTTCTCCTGCAAAGGACAACGCCGCACCCGTTCGATGGAATAATCGAGCAGTTCACGACACGAATCACAAAGCGGCTGACCACCATGATTATCGCGACAGAATAGCTCAATCATGATGCTGATCGTCTCTACTTCCCCGGCGATTCCAGCCGGAGTGGCCGTCCCTTTCAAAGTCTTACTCATGGAGATAAATCGATCCTGTAAACACAACAAGGCACGATAAAAGCGAAATCAACAAAGAATATTACCGCCTTTTTCGTGCCTTCGTTGTGACCTTAAAATTTTGTTTAAGAAGTGGAAGAGAATGACTCGTATCCCGAGCTGCAATTACATTACCGGACATTAGTAATTAATTACCATTAATACGTAAGATCTTAGTTATCTTTGACATAGTATATGAGTAAGGTCAAGCTCATTTTTCAGCGATCCTGACAAACCTTAAAAACCCCGTAGATACCTTGACAATTGTCAATTTATGGTTATTTTATAATAATAGGCCACAACCTTCCAGAGATTGTATGATAAGTTGTGACTTTTTTCGAAACAGCAAAACATAACTGTAGAAGGACAGTCTTAAACTTAAATTCAACTACTCACAAGTTATAAAATATAAAAATTAGAATGGAGGTTTTTTAATATGGATACCAGTAAATTCACAGAAAAAAGTCAGGAGGCCGTAGCCGCCGCCCAGGAGCTGGCTTTACGCCGCCATCATCAACAGATCGACACCGAACACCTGATTCTGGCCCTGCTCGAACAGCCCGAAGGGTTAATTCCCCGCTTGCTGGAAAAAATCGGAATTGCTACCGGAGCAGTCGAAAATGCGGTTTCAGAACAACTTGCCAAGATTCCTGCAGTAACCGGGGCCGGCAGCGGCGGCCAGCTCTATATGAGCCCACGCCTGGGCCAGATTTTCGTTAAAGCTAAAGATGAAGCGGAACAGTTCAAAGATGAATATGTCAGCGTTGAACATCTGCTTCTAGCTGCAGTTTCAGTCATCAATGATCCCCTGGCCACCCTCTTAGACGGTTTCGGTATCAACCGGGATAAATTGCTTTCGGTGTTAACTGAAGTTCGCGGCCACCAGCGGGTTACTAGCCAGAACCCGGAGACCACTTATCAGGCGCTGGAAAAATACGGTACGGATCTGACTAAAGCCGCTGCCAAAGACAAACTTGACCCGGTCATCGGCCGCGACGACGAGATCCGCCGGGTCATCCAGGTGCTCTCGCGCCGGACCAAAAACAATCCCGTCCTAATTGGTGAACCCGGAGTCGGCAAAACCGCTATCGCCGAAGGCCTGGCACAACGTATTTTTGTTCAGGATGTACCCGAAAACCTGAAAAACAAGCGCCTGATTTCACTCGATATGGGAGCACTTATTGCCGGGGCTAAATTTCGCGGTGAATTTGAAGAACGCTTAAAGGCAGTTTTGAATGAGGTTAAAGAGGCCGCCGGTGATATCATCCTTTTTATTGACGAGCTCCATACCGTGGTCGGGGCCGGCAAAACCGAAGGTTCGATGGATGCCGGCAATCTTTTAAAACCACTGCTGGCCCGGGGTGAACTCCACTGTATCGGTGCCACCACCTTGAATGAGTATCGTCTCTATATTGAAAAAGATGCCGCTTTAGAGCGCCGCTTTCAACCGGTCAAGGTTGATCAGCCAACTGTGGAAGATACAATATCTATCCTGCGCGGCTTAAAAGAACGCTATGAGGTACATCACGGAATTCAGTTTAAGGATACCGCTTTAGTTGCGGCAGCGACCCTGTCGCACCGTTATATAAGTGACCGCTTCCTGCCGGATAAAGCGATTGACTTAATCGATGAAGCCGGCGCCCGGCTCCGGACTGAGATAGACAGTATGCCGAGTGAACTGGACGAGATAACCCGGAGAATCATGCAGCTTGAGATTGAGCGTGAAGCCTTAAAACGCGATAAAGACAAGGCCTCGCGCCTGCGTCTGGAAAAGATCGAGCAGGAACTGGCCGAATGGCAGAGCAAAAGCAAAACCGTAACCGCGCGCTGGCAACTGGAAAAAGAGATGATTGCCAACTTGCGCCAGATCGGTAAAAAGATCGAAGAGGTCAAAGTCAAAATTGAACACGCCGAAAGGGAGTATGATTTAAACAAAGCCGCAGAACTTAAATATGACCGCCTGGCGACCCTTGAGAAAGAACGCAAGGAAGCTCGTGACAAGATTCTGGAAAACCAGAAAAGTGGCCGTTCTCTTTTGAAAGAGATTGTCGATGAAGAGGATATCGCCGAGATCATCAGCCGCTGGACCAGTATCCCGGTCAGCAAACTACTCGAAGGTGAACGGGAGAAACTGCTCCACTTAAATGAGCATCTCCATAAAAAAGTGGTCGGCCAGGAGGATGCCGTACAGGCGGTCGCCGATGCTGTAATCCGGGCCCGGGCCGGGATCAATGACCCATTGCAACCTTTAGGCAGTTTCATCTTCTGCGGTCCGACCGGGGTTGGTAAAACCGAGCTGGCCAAGGCTTTAGCTGAATTTCTCTTTGACGATGAGAGCAACCTGACCCGCATCGACATGTCCGAATACATGGAAAAACATTCGGTCTCCCGTCTGATCGGCGCGCCTCCGGGCTACGTCGGTTACGATGAAGGCGGACAATTAACCGAAGCGGTGCGCCGGAAACCCTACTCGGTGCTTCTCTTTGATGAGATCGAAAAGGCACATCATGATGTCTTCAATATTCTGCTGCAGGTTCTGGATGACGGCCGGCTGACCGATTCTCACGGCCGTATAGTTGATTTCAAAAACACTGTAATCATCATGACCTCGAATATCGGCAGCCAGTTTATCGTTGAGAATATGGCCCCCGGAGAGGAGTCGGAAGAAAGTTTTGCCCGGGTTAACAAAACCGTGCTTGAGGCGATGAAAGCCGAATTCCGGCCCGAATTTCTCAACCGGATTGATGATATTATCGTTTTTCATGCCTTAAAACGTAAAGATCTTGAGAAGATCATCACCATTCAGCTTGGTGAATTGGCAAAACGTCTGGCCGAAAAGGAGATCAAACTTAATCTTGCTCCGGAAGCTGTCGCTCTTATTGCCAAAACCGGCTACGACCCGACCTACGGTGCCCGACCTCTGAAACGAGCCCTGAAAAACCTTCTTGAAACCCCGCTGGCCTACGCAATAATGGCCGGGGAGATCAACGACGGCGATACAGTCGAGGTGAAAGTTGCGGGTGATAAACTGGTTTTTAATTCGTAATCTGAATTATGTTACGGCCGTTTAAGGACAAAACTAATAATAAAGGCCCGGAGAATTATTTTTCTCCGGGCCTTTATCGTTGAAACTCGGTACTGAAAACTGATCTAACTGCGCAGATTGTAACCCCGCCATAAAAGCCATAAGGCCCAGGCCGAACTTATGAGAAAGAAGATCAGACTGACTTTGAGGCTGGTCCCAACCTCAATCTCGGAAACTCCGAGACAGCTATAGCGGAAGCCGTCAACAAAATAGAAGAAGGGATTAAAATGGGAGGCCCGCTCCCAGAATGGTGGCAGATCCTGAATTGAAAAGAATACTCCACTTAAAAAAGAGAAAGGCACAATTACAAAATTTTGAAAGGCTGAAATATGGTCCCACTTATCGGCTATAATCGCGGAAACCAGCCCTAAAGCTCCAAGCGAACTGGTGCAAAAAAGAGTGAAAGCCAGAGCATAGAGAGGATGTTTAACCGGCACCAGGCTGAAGCTGCAGGCGGCCAGCCAGACCCCGGCGCCAACCAGCGCCCCGCGAACAATCGCGGCCCCGACAAAGGCGGCATATATCTCAAAGTCTGAAATCGGGGCCAGCAGGACAAAGATCACATTGCCGTTAAGCCGCGATTGAAACAGGCTCGAGGAGCTGTTGGCAAAAGCATTCTGAAGCATCGCCATAACGATAAGACCGGGAATTAAGAAGGTTAAGTAGTCAATTCCGGGTAGCATCTGACGACTGTTTGAAATCACCGAGGAGAAGATCAGAAGATAGAGCAGAACCGTAATCACCGGGGTCAATATCGTCTGAATTGAGACCTTAAGAAAACGCCAGATCTCACGCGCCAGAAGAGTATAAAAACCATAATAATTAGTCATTATTCTCCCCTCCTCCGGTCAGTTCACTGTAAACTTCAGTCAAACCGGGTTCATGAATTTTCAAATCAGAGAATTTTACTCCCGCCCCCTCAAGCGCAGCCAAGACCTCACCGATGTGATCTTGTTCGCGGTGGAGCCGTAATAAAAGCTCGCCGGCTGGTGCTTCTTCCTGCTTTAGCGCAAGTTCTGGAGGAAGCTCTAGACAACTCTCCGGCAACAACTGCAGTCGGAGCTGACGCCATCGGTAACGACTCAAAAGTACATCCTTAGCCGCATTGGCAACCAGCCGGCCCCGATCCAGAATGGCAATTTCACCACACATACTTTCAGCCTCTTCTAGATAGTGTGTGGTTAAGATAATCGTATGTCCTTTGCGGTTGAGAGAACGGATGAACCGCCAGAGCTGCTCTCTTAAAGCGACATCAACGCCGGCGGTCGGCTCATCAAGAATAACTACCGGCGGCCGGTGAACTAAGGCCTGGGCGATCAGAACCCGCCGTTTCATCCCACCCGAAAGATGATTCATGGTGGTATCGGCTTTATCTGTAAGGCCCAACGCCTCCAGCAACTCCTCCAGCCAGTCCCGGTTCCCGGCCCCGAAACCGAAATAGCCGGATTGCAGAACCAACATCTCCCGGACCGTAAAAAAAGGATCGTAGGCCAATTCCTGGGGCACTACTCCAAGTTTATAACGGGCCTGACGCCACTCTTTTCTGACATCATGTCCCAGAATTACAGCGGTTCCCGAGGTCGCCCGGGTTAAACCGGCAAGGATATTTATCAAGGTCGATTTCCCGGCCCCATTAGGACCTAAAAGGGCAAAAAAAGCACCCTCGGCAACAGTTAAATCGACCTCAATCAGGGCCTGCAACGAACCATAATTTTTACTTAGATTTTCAATCTCCAACGCATTCATAAATTCTCAAATAGCAATAAATACTTGACAAAAACATAAAAAATATAATAAGTTCCCCTTTTGGCCCGCCATTTCAGCAGACCGCGAAAAAACCAGAGACCAAACCTATTATTCAAAAAAGAGGCGGCGTTTGTGATAATCAGTATTAAGTTATAAGGAGAGATAACATGAACCGCGATAGACATCAAGAGACAACTGAGATTACCGAACTTATTCTCGAAGCCGCAGCCAAAGCCCGGGCTGAAATCGGCCCCGTCGGCAAACAACCCGCGACCGGGAAAGCAGCAAAATGGCCAATTGAATGCACCATCGGGCCCGGACTCGAAGGGGCGATCGCCTGCGAATCCAAAGTCGGCTACGTTAACGGCAGCGCCGGCATGCTCTCATACCGGGGTTATGACATCTTTGAACTCTGTGCCTATTCTACATATGAAGAGGTCTCTTTTCTGCTTCTGCACGGGTATCTGCCCAACACTGAAGAGCTTAAGGAGTTTGAAGATAAACTTACCAATTACCGGCACATGAATAAGACTTTACGCCTGTTAATGAGCTATCCGGTTGAAGAGATGAACGCGATGGCGGCACTGAGAATGGGTACCATCTTCATGCGCCAGGAGTTTACCATCCTCGACCGTGAGGAGGCAAAGCCGAAACTCGACGATGCCATCAGCGCTGACGAAGATTCGATCGCGATGGAAACCAAGCCCAGTGGTGAAAGACGCGCTATCTACGAATTCAAAAAGAAAAAATCGAAAAAAAGAAGAAAATCTGACCGGGATGATGCCAGCGGTCTCGAGGCCTGCTACCACCTGATTGCCGGAGTGCCGACGATTACCGCCGCAATTGCCCGGCTGCGGCACGGCCTGATGCCCTACGAACCCTCTAACGAGTTGAGTCATGCCGCAAACATCTTCTATATGATGAACGGCCGGCGACCGACCTCGATTGAAGAACGGGTTCTGGATGTGGCTCTGATCCTGCATGCCGATCACGGCATGAACGCCAGCACCTTCGCTTCAATGGTGGTCGCCTCAACCATGTCCGACATCTATTTTTCCGTCGGCTCCGGCATCGCCGCGTTAAACGGCCCGCTCCATGGTGGAGCCAATGAAAGAGTTATTCATACCTTACGTGATGTCGGCAACCCGGAAAATGCCGCAGCCTGGGTCAAAGAAACTCTGGCAAAAAAAGATAAAGTTCCCGGTTTCGGCCACCGTGTTTACAATACTTACGACCCCAGAGCCCGAATCCTGGGGCCGCTGGCAAAATTTAAGTGCTCCGACTGCAGTCCGGACATCCAAAAGCTGATTACCACTGCTGAGCGGGTAGAAGATGAGGTGGTTCAGGCTCTATCTCAAGGCAAGAATGTCTTTCCTAATGTCGATTATTACTCGGGTGTGGTCTACAGCCGCCTTGGCATTGACCCGGCGATGTTCACCCCGCTCTTTGCCGTCAGCCGAGTCGCGGGCTGGACGGCCCGAGTTCTGGAATACATCCAGAAAAACCGGATTTTCCGACCCCGGGCTCTCTATACCGGAACATTCAACCGGGAATTCACCCAGATTGATGAACGCTGAACCGAACATAACCACTGCCGAGAGTGTACGCTGTGAGCTGGAACAGCGCGAAAGGAGCCTCTTAGCTCCTTTCGCCGCTTTCAGTGCCGATTCCAGAGGTCGAGCCAGGAAAGAGCTTGAATGCGACTATCGCATGGCCTTTCAGCATGACCGTGACCGGATTATCCACTCCAAGGCCTTTCGCCGCCTGAAATACAAGACTCAGGTTTTTCTGACTCCGAGTGGAGATCACTACAGAACCCGCTTGACCCATACACTTGAGGTGTCCCAGATCGCCCGGACCATCGCCAAGGCTCTGTTCTTAAATGAGGATCTGACCGAGGCTATTGCCTTAGGCCACGATCTCGGTCACACTCCGTTCGGTCATGCCGGAGAGGCGGTCTTAAACCGTCTCCATCCCGAGGGTTTCAGCCATTTCAAACAGAGCCTGAGAGTCGTTGATATTCTGGAGAAGGATGGGGCCGGACTTAATTTAAGTTTCGAAGTTCGGGACGGTATTATTAAACACTCAAAAGGTAAAGGACCGATTCTCTCACCGGCCCTGGAACATACCGCTGTAACTTTAGAGGGGCGTTGTGTTCGCTTGGCTGACATAATTGCCTATGTCAACCACGACCTGGATGATGCTATCAGAGCCCGGGCAATTTCCAAAGATGAAATTCCGCTAAAATGTCAGAAAGTTCTGGGCAAAACCCATCCCCAGCGAATCAACACCATGGTTACCGACATTATTGATATCAGCCGCCAGGTACCCGGCAGCCTGCAGATATCACCTGAAATTTTAGAAGCTATAACTGATCTGCGTACATTTCTTTTCACTCAAGTCTATGAAAGCCCGGTCGTCTATCGTGACTTCAGTAAAGCCAGTCGTCTACTTGAAGAAATTTATATCTACCTCAGCAAACACCCGGATGAGTTCCAAACCAAGTATTATCCGGCCTATATCGAAAGTGCGACATTGGAAGACAATCTGCGTGATTTTATCGCCAGCATGACCGACCGTTACGCTTTTTCCCTCTATGAAAAACTGTTTTTACCGCATCCCTGGAATATTTAAGTAATGCCTGACAATCCCTGTTCAACTGATAATCAACCTGCTGTGCTGTTCCAACAGCTTGATAACGAAGAGAAATTTTTCCTTCAGATCACGGCTCTATTAGACAGCGATACCCCGAAAAATGAACTCCTTAGAATTGTTAAAGCCCTGTTTGCAGCTCCCGGCAGCCGCTACCGCTGGAACCCGGCAAAAGCAACGCAAACATACCACAAACTCACCCAACTCGAACTCCTTGACAGCCATAATCGATGTCATCCGAAGATCCTCGAAGAGGTCGCTCGCAGGCCCCTGGATAAACGGACTCTAGATCTCTGCCGCCAGCTTATCCGTTCCTCTTTCATCGACAGAGACAAGCTGACAAACGACACAGATTTCAGCCTCTGCACCCGGACCCTGCGGGATTTCCGTTTAGCTCTTTTCAGCCATGATTTTGAGAGTCTGCAGAAAGCTCTGCCGATTTTCCACCGGGCCGCCTACAACCCTGTTTTCCGCCATCCCTACGCCGCCCTGACCATCTATCCATTTAATCGGGAGTGGTTCTTAAAACTGCCGCTGCCGTTTCAGTTCACAGTGATTGATGATGTTATCACCCATTCACTGGAAGATTTACAAAAAACATCCGTTTTCGATGATTTCATCAAAGAAAACTTTCCCGCAGAAGATCCGGCCAGCCGCCCTTTTATCTTACTTTACGCCCATAAACTTCTCTTAAGCGGGCATCTTGGTGAGCTTGAGTCTCTTTACAATCAGCACACGCAGCTCTTTTACGGCAGCGGACTTAAAGGAGCCCTATCGGCACTAAAAGGCGATCTGGTTACGGCGGCGGCCGAATTTGCCGATGACCTTGAGTTCTCACAAAACCTGCACCCTAATAAAACTGCCGGTTTTGATGCGCCCATAGCTCTCTTTTATACAATTACGGCTGGCCATATTCAGACCGCAACTGACTGGGAAAAGGTAGCTGCTACGCTGAAGATCGGAGAACAGGAGTTTGCCTACAACCCCTTTACCCGGGATCTGTTCCGTCTGGCGGAAACCTTGCTTCATTTCTTCCGCGGCTTTTCCGATGAGGCCCGGGAGAGCCTTGACAAAATTGAAAAAAGACCGGCTAAATCGATCTTTACCCTGCTTAACAATCTTGTTTCCTACTGGCTCACCGGCAGAGTTGATGATGCTGAACGGCGAAAACTTGAAAAGATTAAGTTGACGGCGGCAGAGAACAATTTCCCTTGGATCGCATTAGAAAGTGCGGCCTTGCTTAATCTCAGTGAAAGCAAGCCGGTAAAAGAGTGCAAGCCCTCTCTCCTTGAACCACAACTCAAGGTACTGGCCCCGGCGATTAATTTCGAACCCGCCTGGCGCCGCACGCTGAATGCCATCCGTCAGGTGATCCCGAGCCCGGGGCCGGAAACCCAATCGACCGAAGATAAATCTGAGAACCGTCTCGCCTGGTTCGTCCAGATAGGCCGGGACGACTCTATACTGCTGACACCGAAAATCCAGAGACGCAATCACGACAACTCTTGGACTACAGGTCGTAATCTAGCGCTTGAGCGGATCAGAAACGGAGTTAATCTCCCCTTTTTCAGCTCCCAGGATCGAAACATCTGTGATGCTATCCGCCAGGCTGGCGATGATGACGAAAATTTCAACCTATCTCTGAACCTGAGTGCCATCCTAAAAAAACTAGTCGGTCATCCCCATCTCTTTCGTAGTGACCGTCCCCGTGTACCGGTGGTCTTGAGTCCGGCTCAGGTCGCGGTTATCATCAGCTTAAATTCCGGCATTGAGCCTACATTCACCATCCGTCTTGAGCCCGATCTTAAAGGCCGCGACTGTATCGTTAAAGCCGAATCTGACAACCGTTTCAACTTCTACTGTGACAGTCAGGAGAGCCGTAATATCGCCCGGCTTTTAGGGGAAAAGGGCCTGACCCTGCCGCTCGAGGCAGAAAAAGACATAATTAACACCATCAGAGAACTGGCGACAACGCTGCCGGTATTTTCGGATCTTGACCCACAACTTGACTGCAAGCACACAACTTGTGACGATAACGAAAATGGAACCGTTCCTGATAACAGCATCCTGCATCTCCAGATATTTCCTTTCGGAGATGGTCTCATGTTTGAGCTTAAAGTTAAGCCTTTAGGCGCATCAGGCCCGATCATGACTCCGGGCCGCGGCTCCCGGCATCTGCTGGCAAATATTTCCGGCCTGCCCCATTCCGTAAAACGCGAACTCGACCTCGAAAATGAACGCACTCAAAGACTGATTTCCGCCTGCTCCGCTTTTACGACCGACACTCTGGAATTAAACTGGCATATCGACAATCTCGAAGAGTGTCTCAACACTTTGGCTGAAATTCAAGATCTGCAAAATGAGCTTACCAACCATGAAGCCGGCAGCTGGCTGGTCTGTGAATGGCCGGCGGGACAGAAAATCAGCCTGAAAAGAAAGGTTCAAGGTTCAGCCTTTAAATTCAGGGTCGAATCTCGGCAGGATTGGTTCAAAATTGAAGGGGAACTTAAAGTTGATGAAAATGAGGTCATATCCCTCCAGAAACTGCTCCAGCAAAGTAAATCCGGTCCCGGCCGTTTTCTCCAAATCGCGGAAGGAGAATTTATCAGCCTAACCGAAAAATTGCGTGAACGCCTTTTAGAACTCAGTCTCTATCTGCAGGAGGATGAAGAGGAAACGGGAATGATCATGCATCGGGGGGCGATGAATGGAGTTGCCGGAATCATGGAAAACTTCAACCAGGTTCAGTATGACCGGCTCTGGCAGCAGCAGATGGAGCGCTTCAAAAAAGCTGACGATTTCACTCCGGTGCTGCCGGAGACCCTGGAAACTGAGCTTAGAGGTTATCAGGTTGAAGGTTTCAACTGGCTTGCGAAACTGGCTTATCTGGGATTCGGAGCCTGTCTCGCCGATGATATGGGTCTCGGGAAAACGATCCAGACCCTGGCCCTGATTCTGACCCGGGCCAAAAACGGCCCGACCCTGGTAGTCGCCCCGACTTCAGTCTGTGCCAACTGGTTTAAAGAGTGTGCCCGCTTCGCTCCGACTTTAAATCCCATCCAGTTCGGGGGGCCGGAGCGGGAAAACATCATCAGCGCTCTGAAACCTTTTGACCTGATGATATGCAGCTACACCATGCTCCAACAGGAGCAACGCCTGATCGCCGGACAGGAGTGGGAAATTATTGTCCTCGACGAAGCTCAGGCAATTAAAAACATGAACACCAAACGTTCCCAGGCGGCAATGAGCTTAAACGGCCGCTTCCGCCTGATTACAACCGGAACCCCGATGGAAAACCACCTGGGTGAGCTCTGGAATCTGTTTAATTTTATCAATCCGGGTCTCCTGGGATCCATGAAACAGTTTACCAAACGTTTCGCTCTGCCGATTGAACAGGGCAACGACCTAGAGGCCCGCGAACACCTGCGAAAACTGATTAAGCCTTACATTCTGCGCCGCAACAAGAGCCAGGTTTTAAAAGAGCTGCCGGAACGAACCGAGATTCTGCTTGAAGTCAAGATGAGTGAGACTGAACGCAACTTCTACGAAGCCGTCAGACGGCAGGCAATTGTAAGACTTGAAGAGGCCAGCGACAAGAAAACCGGGGCCGGCCCCACCATCCAGGTACTTGCGGAACTGACCCGGCTGCGTCTGGCCGCCTGCAACCCCCGTCTGATCGATCCCGAGAGTTTAATCGAAAGTGCCAAGCTGGAACTCTGCGGCCGGATTATTGACGATCTTCTCGCCGGAAATCATCAGGCCCTGATCTTCAGCCAGTTCGTCAAGCACCTGAATCTGATTCGTGAATATCTTGACAACAAGAATATCAACTACCGTTATCTTGACGGCTCGACCCCGAAAGCGCAACGGGAAGATGAAATCAACGCCTTCCAAGAAGGCCAGACTGACCTCTTTCTGATCAGCCTTAAAGCCGGTGGTCTAGGCCTCAACCTGACCGCCGCCGACTATGTTCTTCATCTTGATCCGTGGTGGAATCCGGCGATCGAAGATCAGGCCTCAGACCGGGCGCATCGCATCGGCCAGACCCGGCCGGTAACCGTCTACCGCCTGATCACCAAATCTTCAATCGAGGAAAAAATCGTCCGCCTGCACCAGGAAAAACGTAATCTTGCAGATCAAATCCTGACCGCCTCTGACCAGAGCGCCCGTTTTTCAACCAAAGAGTTGCTGGAACTTATAAAGATGGGATAAAAAAGATATGATTACAGATGACGATTGGCCCAGATAGAGGCCTGATGGCGACTGGAAACACCGATTTTCTTAAAGATGTGATAGAGGTGTGAACGAACTGTGTGGATACTGATATCCATATCAACGGCAATGTTATTATTACTGCACCCAATACTCAGTAGCTTGAGAACCTCATGTTCACGCTCCGTCAATATGGCTTTTTCGGCACTGCTGTCATTATAGTTATGCTGCCGTCGCATATTGGTAAGACAATCGCTCATCACCTGCCGCGAAAACCAGATTTCACCTTTGCAGATTGCCTCGACCCCTAAGGGCATATTTTCTAACGGATCATCTTCGTAAAATATTCCCCAGATACCCAGTTCTAATAATTTATCCTCAATTTTTAACGAGCTATCAAGGTTGAAAAGTATTGTAAAAACATCTGCATGACTCCGCTGCTTAAACTCCCGCAAGCTGGCAACGATAGCCTTGGCCGAACGATTGCGACAATCACTGAATATAATCGAGCGTCGTTCCGGCACCAATTGGATTGGAAACATATTCTGAGTATTATCAATCCGACAGGGCAAACCGGTCTCTTTTTCAATGAAAACTACCAGGAGTTCACCCTGCAATTTGGCTGACCCACCTATGTAAATCAACCAGTTTGTCGCATCTAATGAATCAGATAAAACCATATGACAAAAACTCTAAAAGGTTATTTTCAATAGGGAAATAGTAATAATTTACTTTGGATATCAGAATATCAGTCAAGCGTCAATAGTTTTCAAGACAATTGGCAACCCAGTAATGATAACCATATAAAACAAAGTGTTTTGCCGCTACCGACACCTTATATATAACAAGAAACTCAATTTTAAGAGTTTTACAGTAGACATAAATAGCAACATATTCTATAGGGTACTACAAAAAATCGTTTTTTCACCCTAAAGGACTTACTACGTCAGGCCGACACCGTTCAGGAGCATTTCCCGATGTATATATGCGTAGATTTTGATGGGACCATTGTTGACCATGCTCTGCCGAAGATCGGCAAACCGGTACCCCATGCAATTAAATGGTTGAAAAAATTTACTGAATTTGATGCTAAGCTGATTCTTTTTACGATGCGGTCGGACGGATATAAATTTGGTGATATTTTAAGTGATGCGGTCAACTACCTGAAGGAAAATGGAATTGAGCTGTATGGAGTAAATGAAAATCCATCACAGAATGGATGGAGTAACAGCCCTAAACCTTTTGCCCATATCTATATCGATGATGCCGCCGTGGGTTGCCCTCTAATCCATCCCGCCGGGTTTATAAGACCTTGTGTAAACTGGAAAAAAGTAGGGAAATATGTGGAGGCAGAGTTATCTGCTTATATAAAATATAACTTTAAGTACCAAAAATTAATTAAAAGATAAT
>JAOZQE010000077.1 GCA_029932385.1 bacterium
CACCCGTAACCGGGTGCCGCTCTTTAATTTTTAGCTATTTGCGGGCAATGCCCGCATTAGAACTTATTAGTTCTGATCACGCATGGCCTCTTTGCGGGAGAGACGGATTTTGCCCTGGCGGTCAACTTCGATCACCTTGACCATAACCTCATCCCCCTCTTTCAGGTAATCACGGACTTCTTTCACCCGCTCCTCAGCAATCTGGGAGACGTGGAGCAGTCCGTCGGTACCCGGAAAAATCTGGACGAAAGCGCCGAAATCCATAATCCGTTGAACCGTACCCATATAGATTTTTCCAACCTCAGCTTCCTGAGTTAAATCGCGAATCAGAGCAATGGCAATCTCTGAAGCCTGACCGTCAACCGACGCGATTTTAATTTCACCGCTGTCATCGATATCAATCTTGGCTCCTGACTTTTCGGTAATTGCCCGAATATTTTTACCGCCAGGTCCGATCACGTCTCTGATTTTGTCAGGATCGATCCGGATGGTCATAATCCGCGGTGCATAATCGGAAAGTTCAGCTCTGGGCTCCTGCAGAGATTCCTCCATCTTGCCCAGGATATGCAGACGTCCGGCTTTGGCCTGAGCCAGGGCTTTCCCCATAATCTCACGGCTGATACCATTAATCTTGATATCCATCTGGATCGCGGTAATACCATCTTTAGTTCCAGTGACCTTGAAATCCATGTCACCGACGTGATCTTCATCACCTAAAATATCACTCAAAACAATAAATTGATCACCTTCCTGAACCAGACCCATCGCAATTCCGGCGACCGGAGCCTTAATCGGTACCCCGGCATCCATCAGCGCGAGACTGCCGCCACAGACCGAAGCCATTGAGGAGGAACCGTTTGATTCCGTAATGTCGGAGACTATGCGAATGGTATAGGGGAATTTATCCGCCGCCGGCAGAACCGCCAGTAAAGCCCGGCGGGCCAACGTCCCATGACCAATCTCCCGACGACCGGGACCCCGCAGAAAACGCGCTTCACCAACGCTGTAGGGGGGGAAGTTATAGTGCAGCATAAAACTATTGAAGGTGTTGCCCCGTAAGGAGTCGATTCGCTGTTCATCGACCGAAGTACCCAGAGTGGCGGTCACAATCGCCTGAGTTTCACCTCGGGTAAAAAGAGCTGAGCCATGGGTACGCGGCAGGAGTGAAACTTCCGTGGCAATATCACGGATTTCATCAACCTTACGGCCGCCGATACGAATTCCATCAGTACTGATCTGGTTGCGGATCGCACCGCCGAGAAGATCTTCGAAAACCTCACCGAGATCATTATCCGGAATCTCTGATTCCGCCAGACGCTCCCGGATCTCATCCTTTAAGGCACTGAAATAATCCTGACGCTCAAGCTTATCGGAAACCTTAATCCCCGCAACAAAACGATCCCCAAAATGCTCGTTTACCAACGCAACTAAATCTCCATTGATAACCGGAGCAATAACTTTACGTTTTTCAAGACCAACTTGACTGACCATCTCAAGCTGGGCCTCGATAAAAGGCTGGGCTGCCTGGTGACCAAGCTCCAGAGCTTCGAGCATCACTTCTTCATCAACTTCCTGAGCACCACCTTCAACCATAACCACGGCTTCACGACTGCAGGCCATGATCACGTCCAGGTCACTCTCGTCGATCTGCGCGAAAGTAGGATTGACAACCATCTCGCCGTCAACCCGAACCACCCGAACCCCGGCCACCGGACCGTTAAAGGGGATATCGGAGATCATTAATGCGGCTGAAGCCCCGGTCAGGGCCAAAATCGCTGGATCATTGACATTATCGGTTGACATGACGGTTGCGATAATCTGCGTCTCACAGGTAAAACCTTTAGGAAACAACGGCCGCAACGGCCGGTCAATCAATCTCGAGGTCAGAGTTTCACGATCACTCAAACGTCCTTCACGCTTAAAAAATCCTCCGGGAATTTTCCCGGCAGCATAAGTTTTTTCTTGAAAATCAACCGTTAAAGGAAAAAAATCGATTCCCTCACGGCCTTTGCGGGCGGAAACTGCAGTCACAAGAACCATGGTGTCGCCTTTGCGTACCATGACTGAGCCATTTGCCTGTTTGGCAATTTTACCGCTCTCAAAACTTACCTCACATCCCGCTACTTCTACTTTACAATACTTTTTCATCTCTTCTCCACTTCTCTTTTCCGCGTCAAACTGCAAATGGCAACCTGAAATATTTCACTATTGAATACTTCGATCACCACACCATAATCTATGGATTTTCATTACAACTCTACAAAACGGATCTTAAATCACACAGGGTAAAAAAAGAAAACTGCCTTCAGCCTGTGTCCTGAAAGCAGTTCCCGAATCACTTTAACAATCTATCTTCTATGAAAACAGCAGAAATCTGCCGCGTCAATTCTAACGCCGCAAACCTAAACTACTGATCACATCTTTGTAACGCTTAAACTCTTTCTTTTTCAGGTACTCCAGCAGCCGGCGTCTTTGGCCGACCAGCTTCAACAGACCACGACGAGAATGGAAGTCATGTTTGTGCTCCTTAAAATGGTCGGTCAGATAAGTAATCCTCTCACTTAAAAGAGCAATCTGAACTTCCGGGGAGCCGGTATCACTATCATGAAGCCTGAACTTTTCAATAATATCATTTTTTTGACCACTTGCAAACGCCATTGGAACTTTTCTCCTTTTCCAGTTTTTTATCTAATTAGAATTTATATAAATATAAGTAATTTCAAGTTTTTCGACGCCACGGCATCCACAACCGGAAACCAAGGACGGCGATTCTACCATAAAAGTCTGTCAGTGTAAAGCGATTGTTTCAGTCTGAACCGGCTGCTTTCATCACCCGGCTCATGCGTAAACTGCAGTCATCATCGTCATCGTCACCGCAAGCTGACAAGCGGGCTAGAGCCAGCAGGTTATCTGCCTCGTCCAGTAGCATAATTTCAGTCTCGGCTCTAATCCCGGAGAGATACTCCGACCATGAATTCGGCCATTCAGACCGGGGCAATGCCATACCGTGTGCCACTCTATTTTGCAGCCCGGCATCAGAAAGTACGAGCCGGGGCAGATGATCTAAAACGTCGAGTGAAGATAGCAATGGCGGCTCTTCTCCCGACAGAACCAGATCATTTAAAGCTTCAAGGCTTATTGCCTGCTCCAAATTGAAACGGCCACTCGCCTCACGCCGCAGTGACCAGATACGACCGCCGCAGCCTAAATCACGACCAACATCAGCCGCTAAAGACCTGACATAGGTTCCCTTGGAACAGACTACCCGAAAGGCAATCAGCGGGGCCTTATATGATAAAAGCGTAAATTCATCTACCCTGATCCGGCGCTCAGGCGGTTTCACCTCAATCCCGGCTCGGGCGTAAGCATAAAGCGGTCGACCTTTACTCTTAATCGCCGAGTAGACCGGCGCTGTCTGCGTAATCTGCCCGAGATAACGGGCCAGTACCGCTTCGATCTGCTCTTTGTCGAAATCAAGTGAGCCTGAGTGACGGGCAATCACCTCACCATCGCGATCCAGGGTATCACTTTCGACCCCGAGCTCAATCTCACCGCTGTAGATCTTAGTATCTTCATCAAGATATTGAATCAGCCGGGTCGCCCGGTTTAAGGCAATCGGCAACACTCCGGTCGCCAGCGGATCGAGGGTGCCGGTATGACCAACCTTACGACATCGCATAAGCTGTTTGATCTTGCCGACAACCCGCTGAGAAGTCAGACCTTCGGGTTTATCAATAACCAGGAAACCGGCTTCAATCATCAGGCCGGATATCTTTGCACTGCTCATCGACCAGCGTGAAAAACTGTTCAATCAATCTGGTGAGTGACCCCTTAAGACGGCAGCCGGCGGCATTATGGTGGCCGCCGCCGCCAAAATCGACAACCAATGCGGCAACGTTGACCCGACCCCGGGAACGAAAGCTGAATTTATACTCATCCGGGCCGACTTCACGAGCCATAAAAGCTACTTCTACCCCGGCAATCGAGCGCGGGTAATTAACCAGACCATCAGTATACTCACTGTCAGTACCGGTTTCGGCAAACATCTCTTTCGTCACCCAAACAACGGCAGCCAGCTTGGAATCTGATAGCCGCAGAGTTTTTAGAACCAGACTGATCAGCTTGATACGCTCAAGCGGTTGACTTTCATAAACCTGCTGCGTGATTTCCCAGGGTTCAACCCCGCGCGCGACCAGGTCGCCGGCAATCGCAAAAGAGCTCGGAGTTGAATTTGAGTAACGGAAAGAACCGGTATCAGTGAGGATTGCAGTATAGAGATTCACGGCTACGTCAAGACCGAAACCAGGTTCCAGAATAACCGCGAGTTCATAAATCAATTCACCGGTAGCACAGGCTTCAGAATAGATAAGATTAATATCGGCATTAACACTGGCGGTGAGATGATGATCGATGCAGAGTGACTGTTGATATCCTCGCCAGGACATAAGATCATCCCCGGCCCGCGCGAATTCACTGCAGTCCAAAAGACAGAGAAGATCACAGCTTGCCGGAAGAACATCAACAACCAGTTCAGTTCCGGGCATAAATCTGTAGTTGTAGGGTACCGTATCGCGATTGTAGACAACCACCTTTTTACCAAGTTTTCGGAGCAGCAGAGCCAGAGCCAACGATGACCCTAAAGCATCGCCGTCAGGATCGATATGGCTGGCAATAACTACGGTTTGCGCCCGCGCTATCGCCTGTAAGGCATCCTTCTGCACTCCAGGCTCAAGCAGCGCCATTCAATCTTCCTCTTCATTCTTGATCTGGCTGAAGATTCCTTCTAAATGCTCACCCTTCAAGGTTGTCTTGTCAAAACGGAAATGAAGCTGCGGGATTCTCTTCAGATGCAGACGGCGACCCATCTCGCGGCGCATAAAACTGGCGGTACTGTTCAGCCCTGCCAACGTATTCTTTAGTTCCTCATCACTGCCGTAAACAGTAAAAAAAACAGTTGCATGGCCAAGATCAGGAGCCACCTCAACATCCATTATGGTCACAAATCCGATCCGGGGGTCTTTAATCTCCCGAAGCAGCATTTTTGCGATTTCACCGCGAAGCTGATCACCGATCCGTCGACAGCGCTGGGTACGTTCTTTCATAAAATATCCTGCCAACAACCACTACAGTTTGGCTGCGACCTCTTCCATGACAAAAGCTTCGATAACATCACCGGCTTTAATATCATTGTAATTCTCAATCCCGATACCGCATTCGAAACCGGAAGCAACCTCTTTGGCATCATCTTTAAACCGTTTCAACGACGAAATTTTACCCTCGACGATCACGACATCATCACGCAACAGACGGATATCAGCGTTACGCTTAACCTTGCCGTCAATCACCCGGCAGCCGGCAATCGTACCCACCTTGGAAACATTAAAGGCTTCACGCACTTCAGCCCGACCGAGATAGACCTCACGGATATCAGGTGCCAAGAGTCCTTCCATCGCTTTTTTCAGGTCATCCAGGAGATCATAAATAACCGAATAGAGACGAATATCAACATTCTCCCGTTCAGCCAGATGCTGAGCTTTAAGATCCGGGCGCACATTAAAGGCGACAATAATCGCCTGCGATGCGGCGGCCAACATGACGTCCGCCTCTTTAACCCCACCTACTGCAGCATGGACAACTTCAACTTTGACCTTGGACGTGGCCTGTTTTTTCAACGATTCACTGACAGCTTCGACTGAGCCCTGCACATCACCTTTCACAATAACATTAAGCTGCTCAACCGTACCTTCTTCCATCTGTTCAAAAAGATCTTCAAGCGAGATCTTGCTGGTTTTCGAGATATCCCTTTCCCGTGCTTTATGCTGCCGATTTGAGGTCAGCTCTTTGGCCTTTTTCTCCGATTGGACGACATTGAAATCATCACCGGCTGAAGGAACTCCGCTTAAGCCCAGGATTTCAACCGGGATAGAGGGACCGGCACTTTCTATCTGCCGACCTTTATCATCAAGCAACGCCCGAACCCGACCGCTGTAAAGACCGGCAACCACGAAGTCTCCGGATTTAACCGTACCCTCCTGCACCAGTACCGTAGCAATCGGCCCTTTGCCGCGGTCAAGCCGTGATTCAAGCACCACTCCACTCGCTGCTTTATTCGGGTTGGCGACAATCTCCATCATCTCCGCCTGCAGCAAAACCATCTCCAGCAGGGAATCGAGATTCTGCTGCAGTTTAGCTGACACCTCGACAAAAATAGTGTCACCGCCCCAATCTTCCGACTGCAGACCGTGTTCACTCAACTGCCGACGAACTTCATCAGGCCGGGCATTGTCCTTATCAATTTTATTGATCGCAACAATAATCGGAACGTCAGCAGCCTTGGCATGATTAATTGATTCAATCGTAGTCGGCATAACCCCATCATCGGCGGCTACTACCAGAATAACAATATCGGTAACCCCGGCTCCACGGGAACGCATTGAGGTGAAAGCCTCATGCCCCGGAGTATCGACAAAAGATATATCCCCCTTCTCCAGCGAGACCATATAAGCCCCGATGTGCTGAGTGATACCGCCCGCCTCTCCTTCGGCAACCCGGGCTTCACGAATAGCATCTAAAAGTGAAGTCTTACCATGATCAACATGGCCCATAATCGTGACAACCGGTGGCCGTCTGACCATATCTTCGGGGATATCTTCTGTCCGCTTGAGAGCCAGTTCCTCATCAAAAGCGACGTTCTCAACCGTATGTCCGTACTCTTCCGCCACCAGAGTTGCAGTATCAAAATCAATCATCTGATTGATCGTCACCATACTGCCCATCCCCATCAGTTTGGCGATTATTTCACCGGCTTTAACACCCATCTTTTTGGCCAGTTCACCAACCGTAATTGCGTCGGTAATTTTAACCACCCGTTTGATCATTTTCGGCATCGTGATCTCAGTTTTCTGGCCACCTTTTTTCCGGCTGCCCTTACCTTTCCGACCCCTACCCCGACCATCAGAGAAGTTAAAATCCTTAATAACTGAACGGCGTGAACCTTTACGAGGCCGCTTACCGATTTCGTTTAAACCTTTATCCGTATCCTGGGCACCATCTTTTTTGCGTGATTTACGACCCTTTTTGGCATTATCATCCGCTACCGGAGCCGCCGGCTGCACCTTGGGATCCGGCCTCTCACCCGGAGTCGGTGCCGACTCTTTTCTTTTTGCTTTACCGCGAATCACACGGCTGGCGGGACGGGAACCAAGATCACTCAACGCCACCCGGCCAATAACCCGGGCTCCGCGATCCTCTTTAGCCGCCTTCTTCTTTTTACCGGCAGTTGCGGGTTTCTCTTCGGTTACAGTTTCAGTCGCAGCGACTTCAGAGGCCTTATCCGGAGCATCAGTTTCGCTCTTACTCTCGCCCTCTTCCGCAACTACAGCTTCGACTTCTGCGACAATAGCTGATTCAGGTTCCGGTACAACCGGAACTTCATCGCTGACGACCGCGTCTGCAACTTCGTCAACAGCAGGAGCCATATCTTGAGAATCAGTTTCCGCGGCAGTTTCAGTTTCTACAACCGTATCTGCAACTGGAGCGACTGTGTCAGCGGTGGCTTCCTGCGCCTCATCACTGGTAGCTGTGTTATCTTCAGCTACCACCTCTGTAACTTCAGGCTCGACCGGTTTAACCACCTTACGGCGCCGACGGCGAACCGTAGAGCCGACCCGTTTTTCAACCACGTCAGGCCCCTGATACTGAGCACACCAGGCTTTAACCCGGGCCACATTCTCATCACTTATGGAGCTGAATTTAGTGCTGACTTCAATCTCTAGAGATTCAAGTATAGTAATGAGTTCGGTTTCTTTTAATTTCAAGACCCGAGACAACTCATAAACCTTGGTTTTCTTTTTTTCCCGCAGAATCAAGGTTGCGTACCCCCTAACGTCAATCTGTTATTTTTCACACTCAACTTGCAAACGTTCGCGGCTTTCCCGATCCAGAGCTTCAGCCCCGAGCGGCAGACGACCAAATCGACGTCTACCAGCAAGAAAACGAGTCAAACATTCAACCCTTCGACAAATATAATAACCCCGGCCCGGAGACTGGAATCGATAATCATAAACAAGTTCATCACCTCTGCTGACCAAGCGGCAGAGACTCTCTTTTTCAACCTTCCGGCGACAGACCAGACAGGTTCTCAGCGGCACTTTAGCAGATTTACTTTTCAACGTCCGCTGCAGCATCTGGTTTTTCATCAGAATCTACCGCCGGTTCCGTCCCAGCTACGGCTACCGTATCGACTTCGGCCTCCGAGTCATCGGCACTATCGGCTTCAACATCTGATGCCTCTCCTGACTCATCACCGGATTCATCTTCGGAGACCGCTTCAGTTGCCGAATCCGCTTCTTTCTCTACAGCAGGTTCATCCTCGGCAACCGGATTATCAGCCGCCTCTTTACGAGCAAGATACTCTGCCGTTGCTCTCTCAATCAGAATCTCAGGATCAACTCCTTCATTTCCGATAATATCGCCAAGTTCAGCCACCGTACTCCCGGCAATATCCTCTAACTTACGAAAGCCGTTATCATACAAAAGCTCCATGGACGTATTATTGAAGCCCTCGATGTCAGTAAACGGAGAGAAAAGCTTGTCAAAATCATCCGCCACTCTTGAGGCTGATTTGACATCAAGCTTCCAACCGGTAAGTTTTGCCGCCAGGCGCACGTTGAGACCGCGACGGCCGATAGCTAAGGAGAGCTGTTCATCAAGGACCACAATCTCCATCGCGTGCCGATCTTCATCAAGAATAATTTTATTAATCTCCGCCGGGGAGATAGCATTACAGACATAGCGAACCGGATCTGGATTCCAGCGGATAATATCGATCTTTTCGCCTTTCAACTCCTGCACCACATTCTGGACCCTAGAACCCCGAACCCCGACACAGGCGCCTACCGGATCAACATCATGATCATTGGTGGTAACCGCAATTTTACTGCGTATTCCAGGCTCACGGGTAGCCCCCATAATTTTGATAACGCCCTCGAAAATCTCCGGCACTTCAACCTCAAAGAGGCGGATCAG
>JAOZQE010000016.1 GCA_029932385.1 bacterium
CTCAAATTTTAATCCTCAAAATACTCAATGTATTCTTGCGGTTAAAATCTTCGCCCGCCTTGCACTAGAATAAAAATTCTAATTTTTCAAGACACCCATAAAACTATATCGGATTCAGCGTTCATTAAAGGTGGCAGGATTATGAAAAAAGAGTATCTATTATTAGTGGTGGCCATTGTTGCCTTAGCAGCTCTTTTAGCCTATCAGAAAAAGGGAAAAACCAATTATCAACTGCCGCAGCTTGCGTCGATCGATGCGTCTGTGAACCGCCTGCTGGTTAAAGAGGCTGATCGGGAGACGGAGTTACGTCAGGTGGATGGTAGTTGGGTTGTGGGGCCGAAATCATACCGGGCAGACAATAATCGTGCGGCCAAGATGGTTACTGAGATCAGGAATCTGCAACTGGTCGCGCTGATTTCTGAAAAAGAGAATTATCAGCTTTATGAACTGAATCAGAAAAAACGTTTCACGGTTCAGCTCTACCATGACCAGAACCTGTTGCGGGAGGTGATGGTTGGTAAAAACAGCCCTTCGTTGCGGCAGACCTATGTGATGCTTAAAGATGATGCCAATGTCTATCAAGCTCTGGGTAATTTGCGGAGCAATCTTTTTTCAGAAATAGCGGATCTCAGGAATAAAGAGGTTCTGAACATTTCGTCAGAGGAGCGGGAACAGCTTGAAAAAATATCGCTTGAACGGATAGTTGACGGGAAAAAAGAGTCACTTGAAATAGTGAAAGCCGTGGCTGTGGTCAACGCGGGGGATGAGTCTCGGGCAAATGAAAAAAATGATAACTCCACTGCTGTTGCAAGCTGGCAGTTGCAGGATGGGGCCTCGGTTGATGAATCTGCAGTTACCGCCCTGCTGACCGCACTTTCTGATCTTAAATGTACGAAGTATCTGGAAGAGTTAAGTCCTGATTTATTCAAAGAGCCGGCTTACCGGGTAACTGTGTGTGGGGCTGATAATAATTTCTTCATCGCCTTTCTCAAGACCGAAGAGGATCAGTATAGAGTCTTTTCATCGCAGGCGGAACAGCCTTTTCTGCTTCCGGCCTGGCAGGCAAAGAAAATCATTAAAGATTTTACTGCCTATACCGGCACCCCAAAGAAAGTTAGTGAAAATAAAAAGTGATATTACCATTTGCGTAATCGAAATAACAGCTGGCTGATTTTCTGGTCCCGGATTGTGCAGGGAACTTCCTTGGGGCGTGTGGTTGGTGCTCTTTCAGGGGTGATGTTGCTGTTGGCTGTAATTTTTATCCTGTGGTCATCGGACGCACAGAAGAGTGTTCCTCTGCTTGTGGGTGCCGATTCTCCTCTGCCGGCGGCGGCTGTTTCGAATGCCGCATCCTTGTGGCAACAAGGCTTTAATCCGGTTGTACAGGAAAATCTTTTTCCGGGGAATTTTTTTTCAAGTCTGCCGTTTTCTCCGGATTTTAAGACCTCGGCGGTAGCCGGGCGAAAACTTTCAGTCTCGACAACACTCGATGAAAAACTTCAGTTCAAGTTGGTGAAACTGTTGCGCCGTTACCATCCTCAACTCGGTGCCGGAGTTCTTCTGGATTTGGAAACCGGTGCAATCTTAGCGATGGCTGACTATCGTAATGAGACTGAAGGGATGATCCTGCCTGAAGATTGTGGCAATCTTTGTCTGGTTTCAGCCTTTCCGGCGGCCTCACTGTTTAAGATTGTTACTGCTTACGGGGTGCTCGAAAAAAAATCTGTAAACCGGAAAACCCGTTATAAGGTCGTCGGCCGCCATCATACGCTCTATAAATATCAGTTGGGCCTGGGAAAATCGCGTTATCGTTACAAGCCTTCTGAAATATCCTTTGAAAAAGCCTTTGCCCGGAGTGTGAATCCGGTCTTCGGCCGCTTTGGAATTGACTATTTTTCTGCTGCTGAACTAGTCAATTTGGCAGAATCTTTTGCCTTTAACCGTTCTATACAATTCGATCAGCCGGTTCATCCCAGCCAGGTTGCATTGCCGCAGACTCCTTTTCAGCAAGCTGAGACCAGCAGTGGTTTTATCAAAACAACCACGCTTTCGCCACTTCATGCGGCCCTTTTAGTCGGGGCTCCACTGATGGTTGACCGATTGCCACAGCCCTATTTAATTAATCGTGTCGTTGCCGAAAATGGAGCCGAAGTATATTATCATCAACCGCAAAAATGTGAATTCCAGTTGCGTGATAAAAAAGCCTGCGCAGAGCTGGCCGCGATGATGCGGGCCACGGTTAAATATGGGACCGCCCGTAAGTCTTTCCGGGATGTCCGGCGGCGCCGTTCTTTCCGAAAACTTGAGGTCGGTGGCAAGACCGGGAGCCTTGATATGCCGGATAATATTCATCGTTGTGAATGGTTTGCCGGTTTCGGTAAAAATCCGGCAACAAAGAAAATGGTGGCGGTAGCCGTGGTTCTGGTTCATGGAGAAAAGCGGACAATCAGTGCCGGCTATATCGCCTCCGAACTTATCGCGGTATCATTAAAAGAGTAGGCAGAGAAAATGGCACGATCGCAGCTACAGCATCCTTTGTGGGTGATGGGTAAACCTTATTATGATCTGAAGAGTTATTATTTGAATAACTTTTCAGATCGGGTTTATAAGGTGCAGATCGATGCCGGCTTTACCTGTCCTAATCGTGACGGCAGCCGGGGTTCGAATGGTTGCAGCTATTGCGATGGGCGGGGGTCGCAACTGCGGCAGAAAGGAACATTGCCTTCTGTCACAGAGCAGCTTGAGTGGGGTAAAAAACTCTACAAAAGACTTCGCAAAGCGACCAAATTTGTTGCCTATTTTCAGACATTTACCAATACCTACGGTAAGCTCGAAGACCTGCGTAAACTCTATGAAGAGGCACTTGCCGTAGAGGATGTTATCGGATTATCAATCGGCACCCGGCCAGATGCCATGAGTCCTGAAATTGTCACTATGCTCGATGAATTCAGCCGGAAGTACGATGTCTGGATTGAATACGGCCTTCAGTCGATGCATCCTGAAAGCCTTGAAAAAATTGGTCGGGGCCATACTCTGGAAGAGTTTAACTTAGCGGTCGATATGCTCTCTTCAAGTTCGATCAAACTCTGTGTTCATGCTATAGTCGGTCTGCCCTGGGAGAGTCGTGAGATGATTTGGCAGACAGCTGAGTTTATCGCCCGACTGCCGGTTGACGGAGTTAAAATTCACTCGCTGCTGCTTTTGGATGGAACCCCTCTTCATGATGAATATAAAAACAGACCTTTTTCACTTTTGAGCCGCGCCGAATATGTAGAATATATAGCCGGTTTCCTGGAACGGCTCCCGCCCGAAGTTGTTGTTCAACGTCTGACCGCCGAAGGCTATCGTGATATCTTCATCGCCCCCGACTGGGCTCGTAATAAACTTCAGGTTCTTCAGCACCTTGATCTCTATCAGAAAGAACATAATAGTTATCAGGGAAAATTATATTGTCCGGGAGCTCATTTTATTGCTTAACAGGGATCTTCGTTAGAGTTGATACCAGGTTCGTGAGTGATGGCATTATGTGGAGTCATACTTTTTCCTGATTGTAAATCTTACCTAGGTAATATATAACTCCATCTGTACTTACATCAGTAACTGGGTTCTGCCACCCATTTCAAGTTATAATTTTGTATCTTTAATGTTTATTTGAAGGAGAAGTCTCATGACTGATATCAAAAAATCCATCAGCCCCAACGGTGAGGAATTTTCACTCCCGGTTGAAGACGACTATCAGGTTGAAAATGAACGCTTGGCCGTTCTGGTTAAGGAACATAAAGCTCTTGATCACGAAATTGTTGTGGTGATGGGCGTCGGTTTTGTCGGTGCGGTTATGGCCGGCGTGGTTGCCGACTCCTGCGATAAAGAGACCGGAAAATCCGGCAAATTTGTTATTGGCATGCAGCGCCCTTCAATTCGCTCTTTTTGGAAGATTCACTATCTCAATCGTGGAATTGCTCCGGTCGAAGCCGAAGATCCTGAAGTCGCCCCGATGATTGAACGCTGTGTCTGCGATAAGAAAACCCTGACTGCAACTTTTTCCTATGATGCCTTGGCATTGGCCGATGTTGTCGTGGTTGATGTTCAGTGTGATTATCTTAAAGAGTGTCTCGGTGATGTTCGTCAAGGCCGGGCCGATATTGCCGCTCTGGAAGAGAGCTTAGGCATTATCGGGGCGCGTATTAATCCCGATTGCCTGGTTCTCATCGAAACCACCGTCCCCCCCGGCACCACCGAATTTGTCGCTTACCCGATTTTCAAACGTGCCTTTGCCGAACGCGGACTTCAAAATCATGAACCGCTCCTCTCGCACTCCTACGAAAGAGTTATGCCGGGGCGTGAATATGTTGCCTCAATTCGTGATTTCTGGCGCGTCTGCAGTGGTATCAACAAAACCGCCCGTGAACGCGTGGTCAAGTTTCTCTCTGATGTCTTAAACGTCGAAAAATTTCCTTTAACCGTTATGGATCGACCAATTGAGAGTGAAACCTGCAAAATTGTCGAAAATTCCTATCGTGCCACGACCCTGGCCTTTATGCATGAGTGGAGTCTTTTTGCCGAACGCAATGGGGTTGATCTGCCGAAAGTTATCGAAGCCATTAAAGTGCGGCCGACCCACTCCAACATGATTTTTCCCGGCCCCGGTATCGGTGGCTATTGTCTGCCCAAAGACGGCGGCCTTGGTGTTTGGTCTTACCATACGTTAATGGGTTTCGAAGATGATATCTTCAAAATTACACCGCTGGCGATTGATATCAATGATACCCGCGCGCTTCATGTCGCCGGTCTTGTCCGTGACGGCCTCCGTAACCAGAGTAAAATTGTCGCTGCCTCCCGTGTCCTTATTTTGGGCGCCTCCTATCGCGAAGATGTCGGCGACACTCGTTACAGCGGCTCTGAACTGATTGTCCGCAAACTCACCGAAATGGGGGCCGAAGTCTTGGTTCACGACCCCTACGTCAAACATTGGTGGGAACTCGAAAAACAAGATACCTATCCGGCACCCGGCCACTCCTGGTCCCGCTTCTTCCGTAATCAGGAAAGTCTTACCGATATTCGTGTCAGTAAAGATTTGAAAGCTTCACTCAGAGGTGTCGATGCCGTCATCCTTGCCGTTCGCCATGATGCCTATCAGGAACTCGAACCCGAGCATATAATCGATATGATCGGTAACCCCGCCGTCATCATCGACTGTTTCGCCATGCTCAGTGATGAGCAGATCAAAACCTTCTTTGCCGCCGGCTGCGAAGTTAAAGGCTTAGGCCGTGGTCATATGAAACGTCTTAAGGAAGAGGTTGCGGAAAAATAGTGGTGATCTATTCTTCATTTTCCATCTCTAATATAACCTCTTCTTCCAGAAACTGATCATTGGTTATTACTTCAATCCGGGTTCCGTCAGGGTAGTAGACTGAGATCAGGAACGAGGGTTGCGGCTGCTCCTTCGGGATCAGTTCTTTAACGTAGTGAACGAACTGACGGCCGAGACGTTTTGAGTAACTTACCGGTGTTTTGCATGAGACCAGAAGGGCCAGTTGTAGTTGCTGGTCATAAATGCTGATGTCAGCATCTGCTACCAGGGCGTGATGTTTGATCTGTGTAATAGCTCGGGCTCTGGTTTCTGGGGCAAGCTCAAGTTTTACAGCTTCTGTCTTTGTCGGCTTAAGTTCTGGTTCAGGTGCAGTTTTGCCTTTCAGGGCGCTGATTTGCGGTTGCTTGTTTTTTTGTATAGATGTGACCGGACGGTTTGATCTCAAAGAAATGGCCAGCAGTAACAGTACCAGAACAAGCCCGAGTGAAGATATAAAAAGCGGGTTCTTGATTAATCCCAGAGTTCTTTCTCTGGTCACATCTTTCCATATTTCTTTCAGTTGTTTTCGATTCTCCTTTTGGTCTTTATCCGGTTTAATCTTAATGGTGTCCTGCCGGTCACCAGTCGGTGGCAGCGGGAAGCGATGACCGCATGCGGGGCATCTTCCATAGCTGAAATTTTGGTTGGTCGGCTCGTTTTTTAAGCGGCACCGGCTGTGACATTCAGGACAGGTCAGACGTATCATCGGTTATTTTGAGATCCTTATCTCTTTGTCTCAAGTTGCGCTTTTTTTAATGCCATTTCGGCGTCACGATTTGAACCAAGAAGCAGTGCTAACCAGCGGGTCTCAGGGTTGCCGGCGAGAGCGATTTTACAGGTCATGGTTAATGGTATCGATAGCAGCATGCCGATCGGCCCTAAAACCCAGCCCCAGAATGCCATTGAGATAAAAATAACCAAAGCTGACAAGCCGATTCCAGAGCCCATAATCTTTGGCTCCAGAACATTGCCGATCAGGATGTTAATGAAGAGGTAGCCGCCGGCAACCCAGGCTGCTGGTCCGGCACCAAGTTGCACCAAGGCCAACAGCACTGCGGGTATCGCTGCAATGATAGAGCCGATGGTGGGTATGAAATTCAGGAGAACGGCAACCAGGCCCCACATGATTGCAAAATTGACCCCGATTATTTTTAAGAGCACGGTTACCAGAACTCCGGTCGCCAGACTGGTCATGGTTTTTAAGGCCAGATATTTATTGACGCCTTGCATGATTTCGCCGTATTCATCCAAACTTGCGTTGCGATTTCCATGCATTGCCCGAATTTTGTCGGGAAATCCCGCAGCTTCGGAAAGAATGAAAATAAGGGTCAAAACGATCATAAAGGTATTGGTCAGGAGGGCGGTTAAGGAACCCAGCATGTTAGCTGAATAGCGCATCAGTTTGCCGGGATCTAAATTTTCAAGTAGAACCTCATTGCTGATTTCAAATCCTTGGGCCTTGAACCAGGTTATATAGGATGATGTGAGTTCCCTTAGCCGAACCTGATAGTGAGGCAGGTTGCTGGAGAATTCATTGATACTTGAACCGATAAGGTTGGCAAAGAGCATCTCCAGACCTAAGAGAACCAGGACTAAAAGGAGAATGCTGATGACTGTCGGCACCCCTTTTTTACGCATCCAGAAGAGCGGTGGGGCACAGATTATTGCCAGGAAAATGGCCAGGAGAAATGGTAGAATTAATGATTTGGCCGACATAATTCCGGCCACGATTACAGTGAAAGCGGCGAGATTCAGCAACATATTTGACACCTTTATTTATAACTCTTTGACGGCCTCATTTCTTTAAGATGTTAAACATCTTAGAGTACTACCTGGGCAAAGGCAACCTTTTTTATCTGTCAGTCAGAGAATTGGTCTGATTCAACCCGGGGTCAGTTAATTATCGAAAAAAGTTTATTTTTTACCTTAGTGGTAAAAAATTGACAGCTGAGAAATCTACCATTATTGTGAAAAAAGTATCAGAAAAGTCGGGTCTTGCCGTATTTATGGTAACGGTATACTTATTGCTGTTTTGTCTGTGTCTGTTTTCTTGTATTTAATTGTGAGTTGAATTGTTGGGATTTATCGATAATAAAATCATCTATTAACGAATTTGGTAAGGAGAAAAAAAGATGAATTTTGGTTTAACTGATGAACTTAGTATGCTTCGGGACACCGTGCGCAATTTTGCTGCGGAAAAGATTGCGCCTTTCGCGGATGAGTGGGATCTAAATCACTATTTTCCCTATAAAGAGGTGATTAAGCCGATGGGTGAGTTGGGACTTTTCGGAACTGTTATCTCGGAAGAGTATGGCGGCAATGAAATGGGCTGGCTGGCCGCGATAATTATTACGGAAGAGATCGCCCGGGCTTCAAGCTCACTGCGGGTTCAGATTAATATGCAGGAGTTGGGCTGCGCCTTTACAATTCAGCGTTACGGAAGTGAATCTCTGAAGAAAAAGTATATTGAAAAACTGGTTAACGCTGATATCATCGGTGCTTTCGCAATTACTGAGCCTGATGCCGGTTCCGATATTATGGCGATGAAATCGACTGCGGTTGATAAAGGTGACCACTGGCTTCTTAATGGTCAGAAAACCTGGATCTCCAATGCTACCATCGGTGGGATTAACATCTTCTATGCCTACACTGACCGTGATGCCGGTGGCCGCGGTCTTTCGGCTTTCGTTGTAGACCTGGAAGATAGTGAAGGAATTACGGTAACTGATCTTCCTAAAATGGGTTCCCTCTCTTCACCTACCGGTGAGCTGGTTCTTGAGGATGTCAAAATTCCTAAAGATAATATCCTTGGTAAACCGGGTGATGGTGCCAAAATTGTTTTTGGATCTCTTTCTCAGACTCGGCTTTCAGCTGCTGCCGGTGGTATCGGACTAGCTCAGGCCTGTCTCGATGTGGTGACCCAGTATGCTATGGAGCGCGAGCAGTTTGGTCAGCCGATTGGTAAATTCCAGATGAATCAATCAATGATCGGTGAGATGGTGGCTGAAATTGAAGCCGCCCGTCTGGTAGTTTATCAAGCTGCCTGGCAGAAAGATCAGGGGCAGTTGGGTAATAATGTTGAAGTTGCTGCAGCTAAATATCTTTCCGGTGAACTTGCATATAAATGTACTCAGTATGCGATGCGGATTCTCGGAGCTTACGGTTACTCGACCGAATATCCGGTAGCCAGATATTTTAAGGATGCTCCGACTTACGCTATGGTTGAAGGCTCAACTAATATCTGTAAATTTATCCTCGCCCAGGATCAGCTCGGAATTCGTAAAGCTAATCGCTAACCCGGTCTTTGTCTGCAATTTACTAAAGTTACTTGTATAGATAGATACTTATCTGCGAGTAACTTTTCAGTTGCACATTTTGATCAGTAAATTAAATGTGAACATTAACGATCAACCTAAGGAGAACGTGGTATGCATAAATATTTTGCGGAAATGCCCAAGTTCGGGAAAGAGCTGAAGGATAAACAGAAAGAGAAAGCGGCCGATAGTGCCGCTTCGATCAAGGAAGTTGAAGATCTTTACGCGGTTGAAGTTGAGCGTGTAAAAAATGCTGGAATTCCGGCCGAAAAAATTCATAAACGTGGTTCCATGACCGTTTGGGAACGGTTGGACTATGTGCTAGATGATAATTCTTTTATGCCGATGAATACAATTTTTGACCCTGAAGATAATGAAGAGGGTACGACCGGAGTTATTAACGGTCTCGGGAAAATCGGTGGCAAATGGGTTTCAGTTATAGCTTCTGATAATAAGGTTATGGCCGGTGCCTGGATCGGCGGTCAGGCGGAAAATATTTTTCGGGCACAGGATATGGCTGAACAGATGCGGATTCCGTTGATCTGGGTTCTGCACTGTAGTGGCGTTAAATTGACCGAGCAGGAAAAAGTTTACGCCGGTCGTCGTTCCGGTGGTCGGACATTTTTTCGTCATGCTGAACTGATCCAGAAGGGGATCCCGGTTATTGTCGGCATGTATGGAACCAATCCGGCAGGTGGCGGATATCACGCAATCAGCCCGGCGATTATCTTTGCCCATAAAGATTCAAATATGGCGGTTGGCGGCGGTGGTATCGTCGGCGGGATGAGTCCTAAAGGTCACTTCGATAAAGAGGGTGCCGAGGAATTGATTGCCAGTACCCGGCACCTTAAGGTTGTGCCTCCGGGTAGTACGAAAATTCATCACGATAAAACTGGTTTTATGCGTGAAGTATTCGATACCGAAACGGGTGTCCTGGATGCGGTTAAAAACTGTGTTGCCGGTCTGCCGGCTTATGATCCGAAAACATTCCGGGTTGCTGATCCGAAAGAGCCGCGTTTTTCCGGGGAAGACCTTAATTATATGGTGCCTTACAATCAGAAATCAACATATAATATGGATGAGGTTATTTCACGTCTGGTCGATAACAGCGAACATACCGAATTTCGTCCTGACTATGGTCCTGAGATCTATTGTGGTCTGGTCAAAATTGACGGTTTTCCGGTCGGAATTGTGGCCAACCGTCAAGGATTTCTCGGTGCTAAATATCCTGAATATGCAGAATATATGGGGATTGGTGGTAAACTCTACCGTCAGGGCCTGATCAAGATGAGTGATTTTACCACTTACTGTGGCCGCGACCGGATTCCGATGATCTGGCTGCAGGATACTTCCGGTATTGATGTTGGTGATATCGCGGAAGAGGCCGAAATGCTGGGCCTGGGTATGTCCCTGATATACTCAATTGAGAGCTCAAGGCTGCCGATGATGACGGTTGTTGTTCGTAAAGGAACGGCTGCGGCTCACTATGTGATGTGCGGGGCGCAGGGCAATCGTAATAATGCTTTTACTTTGGGTACTCCGACTACCGAGGTTGAAGTTATGCACGGTGAAACTGCTGCAGCGGCGGCTTTCGCCCGGCGGCTGGTAAAAGAGAAGGATATGGGTCATGATCTCCAGCCGACGATCGATAAGATGAATGATCTGGCGCAGCAGTATTATGACCAGTCGCGCCCGGCCTACTGTGTTAAGAAAGGTTTCGTTGATGAGATTGTCTCTTATCCGAAACTGCGGGACTACATGGTCGCCTTCACACAGGCCGTTTATCAAAACCCAGAGTCAGTCTGCCCGCATCATCAGATGCTGCTGCCGCGGATTATTCGTGGTTAGAATATTGTGATTGGCTCAGTTTGAAATGAGCAAGCCGGTTATCTTGAAAAATCAGGGTAACCGGCTTTTTTGGTTTTATACAGACCCTCTCCGGGTTGTGGTATCTCTAAAAGAGCCTTAATTTTTTTATCGTGCCGTTGAAATTGATTATTGCCTTACCCTGGCAAAGTTTGCTATAAGGCTTTTCCATGATTAACACCTCCAGATTTATATCTATATCTTCACTCCGTCAATTGGCTTTGGTCGGTCTCTCTCTTTTGTTAATGCTCTTCTGTCTCTCCTGCAGCGGGATTAACTCGCAGGTGGCTGATGTTAGTGACGAGCACTTTCCTGGGGAGACGGTTGTAGCGGAGATTTCATGTGCCTGTATCTGCGACGGTAGCCCGGATGAAAATGCCTGGCTTGCTGTGGCCCAGTCTGAAGTTTTGGAGCGGGAGTCAACTCTGACCGTACTTCTGAACTATCTTGAGGATATGGGGGCATCTTCTGCCGGAGTCCTGCCGCCGACCGCGGCCGATGTTGAAATTGAAACTCAGGCTGAAACCGGAGCCCGTTACCATTTCCCTCTGGTAATGAATGCCAAGGTGGATCATTTTATCTCCTATTACAGTACGGTTAATAATCGATTTATGCACCGTTCTCTGGCCCGTTCCCACCGTTATCTCAATATGATGCGCCGGGTTTTGCGGGCGCACGAAATTCCTGAAGAACTCGCCTACATGGTTCTGATAGAGAGTGGTTTTACGACCCATGCTTATTCTCATGCCCGGGCCTGCGGTCCCTGGCAGTTTATCAGTTCCACCGGCCGTCGTTATGGACTTAAAATAAATTCATGGGTGGATGAGCGGCGTGATCCGGTCAAGGCGACCTATGCGGCGGCCCAGTATCTTTCTGATCTTTATGAGATGTTCGGTTCGTGGTATCTGGCGGCGGCCGCTTATAATGCCGGTGAGGGTAAAATTCAGCGGGCCATGCGCCGGCATAAAACTGACGATTTCTGGCAGATGGCTAATTTCCGTTATTTGAAACGTGAAACCCGAGAATATATTCCCCGGCTTCTGGCGGCGATAGTGATTGCCAAAGAGCCGGAGAAATATGGATTTGTCGATATCGAGTATGAAGCTCCCTTTACTTATGATCTGGTTAAGGTTGCGGATGCGACCGATCTTGATGCCTTAGCCTGGGCTTCCGGAGTTCGGATTGAGGATATCCGCAAATTAAATCCCGAATTAAATTGTTGGTGTACGCCTCCCAAAGTGAAGGATTACAAAGTCAAAGTACCTTTTGGAACCGGAGAGCGTTGTCAGCAGGCTCTGGCTGATCTACCGCCGGCAAAAAGGGTTACTTTCCGCAAACATCGGATTCGTCCAGGTGATACCCTTTCAACCATTGCCAGGCGTTATCACACCGGAGTTCGGCAGATCAAAGATCTTAACGGTCTGCGTAGCTGCCGGATTCGGGCCGGACGGGATTTGTTGATTCCGGTACGGGTTTCAGGGCGTGGAGCCGTAGTTTTTGACCAGCAGATTTATCGTCCTGGAAGTTTTTCCCAGTTAAATTATACTCAGCAGAAACATTCCCGCAAGGTCAGCAGTTATCGGGTTCGCAAAGGTGACAGCCTCTGGAAGATTGCCCGGAATCATAATCTGCGGGTTGCGGATATTCAGGGCTGGAATAATCTGGGGCGTTCGACAGCAATCAAACCCGGGCAGTTATTAAAACTTAAAGATCAAAACCGGGTGGTAAAAAAACGTAGTCGGGTAACCAAGGAGAGTTCCAGATCAACTCAGAAAAAGAAGCGGGTTGTAACCTTGCGCAAAGGCGACAACCTCTGGCGCATCTCCCGCCGCTATCAGGTCAGCGTCGCCGATCTGGAGCGCTGGAATAATATCCATGCCAAAACTATCCTGCAGCCGGGACAGCGTCTGATTCTTTTCCGTTAGATAAGCGTTATTGCCATTACAATCCCCGCATCCACTCTTCCCGAAGTTCCACCTCACCGTTTAAAGCGGCATCAATCATTTTAAGTGCGGCCTCGCGCTGGGCCGGTGAGTGGATTTTTATCGGCAGATAATTTGAAGCGTGATTGGCCATAAACATTCCTTTACTTAAATTTGTCCAGCTGATCATCTCTCTGAGTTCGAGTAGGAGACCGCGTTGATCGGGAAGTGAAAATTTGCCTTGTTGCTGGGCCGTATCAAGCCGGGTGCCG
Source organism: bacterium (assembly GCA_029932385.1). GTDB lineage: Bacteria > Desulfobacterota > Anaeroferrophillalia > Anaeroferrophillales > Tharpellaceae > Tharpella. The sequence goes on from JAOZQE010000016.1 coordinate 12,725, forward strand.
GGGGCGATCATGGTTACCAGAGCACCAACGTAATTGGGGTCAATCGCGGTTAAAACCTCTCCGGTCCGGCGGGCGTGTTCGAGAGAACGTTCCGGCCCGGCAATGCCGATCATGACTGTGGTTGAGAGTCTGATATCCGCTTCTTTAACTTTCCGGCAAAGTTCAATCGATTCAGCTCCGGTGGTACCCTTGTCGATCGCTTTCAAGGTTTCATCATCGCCGCTCTCCAGTCCATAGTAGATTATCCCGAGTTTTAACTTACGCAGCATCTTCAACTCTTCAAGACTCCGGCGCCTGAGTGATTTTGCTGAGGCGTAGATACCGATACGAGTCAGCTGCGGGAGTTGTTCGTTAATCTCTTCAAATAGCGGGTAGAGACGTTTGAAAGGGATAACCAGGGCATCGCCGTCAGTGATGAACATTCTCCGGGTAGTGGGGAAGGCCCGGGCCGCGTAGCGGATGTCAGCCGAGAGCAGCGCTTCATCTTTAATCCGGAAACGAACTCCGGTGTAGGTCGGGCAGAAGGTGCAGCGATTATGAGAACAGCCGACGGTTACCTGAAGAATGATGCTGCGCGCCTCACTTGGCGGCCGGATAATATTGCCTTCGTAATGCATGATGAAAATTCCTTGAATAAGTTTATGACAAACGGTTTGTGTATTTTGTTTTGGGCTGCTAAACCCTTGTAATTTTAGGTTTCCGGGCCGCCGGTCAGCATTTTATCTCTTGTAGCTGAGATGTTTTTAACGGGCTGTGTTGCTAGCATAAAAGAGTGGCTTTTGGCAATGATAAAAAAGGTTTTATTTTAATGATTATCTGATTGCCGTTGCTATTTTGTAATTGATAATTTATGATGAGAGTTCATTGAGGTTAATTCTAATAGTATTGGAAAAAATATGCATATAAAAACAGTGGAATTTATTAAAAGTGCGGCTGAATTTTCTCAGGCACCGTGTGACGGTCGGCCGCATCTGGCGATTGCCGGGCGGTCAAATGTCGGCAAATCGACCCTGATTAACTATCTGCTGGGTCGCCGTTCTCTGGCTCGGACCAGTTCTAAGCCGGGGCATACCCGGCTATTAAATTTTTTTCTGGTTAATGATGCTTTCTACCTGGTTGATCTGCCGGGATTCGGTTATGCCGCAGTTAACCGGCAAACCCAGAAACAGTGGGGGGCGATGGTGCATGATTATCTGGAAAACCATTCAGATTTATGTTCCCTGTTACTCCTGATGGATCTGCGGCGTGAACCGGGTGCGGAAGAGGTGCAGTTGATGGCCTGGCTCGGAGAGACCGGTTTGCCGTTCTTCCCGGTATTGACTAAAATTGATAAGTTGAAACCGCAGGCCCGGGCTAAAAAGATGGCCTTATGGAGTAAACAGATGCGGGAAAAAGAGGATTTTACCGGCAAACTGCTCCCGGTTTCGGCCCATCTTAAAAAAGGTCGGGAGGAGTTGTGGGCGCGGGTTGAACCTTTGTTGACGATGGCAGATGATGAGAATGAAGATGATTTGGAAGAGGTTTAAGCTTGCGTAGAGAGATGCATTCAAGTTTGGAGAGAGGGGCCTGCCGTAAAGATTGGGGCGGTCGCTTGCCGATTGCTTTAGGATATCCTAACCGCTACCCGCTGGCAATGAGTAACCTCGGCTTCCAGACGATTTACCATCTCCTGAATCGTGATTCCCGGATAGTCGCAGAGAGATTTTATCTTGAGGAGAGTTACGATTCGAAAAAATCAGCCTCACTCTTGACCCATGAAAGTTCCCGTCCGGTTAATGAAACCCGCGTGCTTCTTTTTTCGATCTCATTTGAGCAGGACTATGTAAATCTGGTAACTTTGCTTAAGCGGGCCGGTCTCGAACCGCTGGCCAAAGACCGGCGCCGAAATCAGCCTCTAGTTCTGGTTGGCGGCATTACAACTTTTATTAATCCCCTGCCCATTTTTCCTCTGGTCGATGGTTTTCTGCTGGGTGAGGGTGAATTACAGATTCCTCTCTTTATTGAAACACTGCTTAGCGGACAGAATTTGGAGAAGGAGGAACTGCTCGATAATTTGACTCAAGTGCCCGGCTTTCTTTTATCCGGTTCTGTGCCGACAACTAAATTATCTCTGCCTCGGGCTGAGGTCGACGATTTTGTTCCGCGTACATTCGTGGCCGCTGCCGGCGATGAGATCTTTAGTGAGAGTCTGCTGGTTGAGGTTAACCGGGGTTGTCCCCGAGGCTGTCGTTTTTGTGCCGCCGGTTTTGTTTATCGGCCTTTTCGCAACCGATCTTTGCGAGTTATCAAAGAGGCGATAAAATCAGGAGTCAGCGAATTTAAGTTTACCCGGGTCGGGTTGGTAGGTTCAGCTTTGGGTGATTATCCTGATCTGCACGAACTTTGTGCCTGGTTGACGGCCGAGAAGTTGTCATTCAGCTTTTCCTCCATAAGAATCGATGCGGTTGATGACCGGCTGCTGGAGCTGATGATAGCCGGCGGCGTCAGATCAATAACTATTGCCCCGGAGGCGGGTTCAGAGTCTCTGCGTTTAGCCCTCAATAAAAACCTTACCCATAAGCTTATCCTGGATCAGGCGGCCCGGGTTGCTGCGGCCGGTATCGGTCGCCTGAAACTCTATTTTCTTATGGGTCTTCCGGGTGAGCGTGAAACTGACCTCATCGCTATTGTCGAACTTGTCAAAGAGATCCGGCAGGTGATGCTTGCCGCCCGTAAAATAAAACAGCTTAATATTGCTTTAAGTGTCAGTATAAATCCTTTTGTTCCAAAACCGCATACCCCGATGCAGTGGGCGGCTTTTGCTTCGGTCAAGGAGTTGAAAGAGAAACAGAAATTTCTTTTTAAGAGACTTGGCCGGATCGGCGGGGTTAATGTTGATATGGAGAGTCCGATAAGTGCAGCCTGGCAGGCCTGCTTGAGTCGCGGCGGAGTTGAGTCTGCCCTTGAGCTTATTGACCTGGCTGTGGCTTCCGGTGGGCATAACCGGCTCTTGAAAAAAATAGTGGCTGACAATGATACCAAGCTTGGCGGCCGTAATTTAGAAGACTCTCTCCCCTGGGATTTTATCACGCACAATACTGGTTCCAGTTATCTTAAACGGGAGTTCGACAGATATCAGTCTCTGGTTGGATCGGTTTAGTTGAAATTGAGTTTGATGATTATACATGTGCGGTGTGAAATGTAAAATACTCTAAACGTTTTTTAAACTCCCTGTTTTTTACAGATGATGATAAGTGGTTTTTTTTCATAATGGCACGTGAGAGGCGTAAAGGGATTTTAGGTAGAGTTAAGCGGAGCCTGGGCCGGGCGCTGGCTGATTACCGGATGACTGAAGACGGCGATACCTTGATTGTGGCTCTCTCCGGCGGCAAGGACTCTTCAGCCCTGCTACATATCCTTGAAACCCGGAAAGCGTGGATTCCGATCACGTATGAACTTAAACCGGTTCATGTGACACTCGGGGAACATGAAGACCAGTTGCGGGTTGAACGCTTATATGAACAGACTGAAGCTTTGGGACTCAAACTTGAGGTTCTGGAAAGTGATATTGCCTTGCGTCTCGATAACTGTGAGCTACCCGAAAATCCGTGTTTTCATTGCTCACGCTGGAAACGCAAACTTCTTTTCGATTATGCAGCCCGGGAAAATATCGGCAAAATCGCTTTCGGTCACCATCGTGATGATATTCTTGAGACTGCACTTTTAAATCTCTTTTACGGTAGCAGCTTCAGTACCATGCGTCCCCATCAGAAGCTTTTTTCCGGTCGTTTAACGATTATCAGGCCGCTGGCCTATCTTGATGAAAAGGATGTTATATCTTACTGCTCCCATTATTCCCTGCCACTTGACTCGCCGCCGTGTCGCTTTCAGAAGGCCAGCGGTAAACGGGCGGCAATGAAGGAGCTTCTGCACAATCTTGAAAAAGATAATTCAAATGTCAGAAAAAGCCTCTTTCACGCACTGCGTAATGTTCGTCAGGAGTATCTTTTATAAGAGGTGAGTCGTATTTTGCCGGATCGATGTTGATTTGATTATGATCAATATGTTTGTTACATCAGGGGCCGCATTGATTGGGTCGGTAGTAATTTACATTAAAGAGCAAGAGGTAGTTTGATATGGGTTACAGAACTCTGGCTGATTGTGTTGCGGACCTAAAACGGCATAAGATGTTACGCGAGATCGATTGTGAACTTGATCCGAATCTGGATATCGGTATCATTCAGCGCCGAGTCTGCACAGCCCGAGGGCCGGCCTTGCTCTTTACCAAGGTTAAAGGTTGTGGTTTTCCGATGCTGGGTAACCTTTTCGGTACTTTAGAGCGCACGCAATTTATTTTTCGGGACGCTTTGCAGAGGATTAAACTGCTCTCTGATCTAAAAACCGACCCAGCTTCAGTTTTAAGTAAACCGGCCCGTTTACGGCACTTGCCTCAGGCACTGTTGCATCTTCTGCCCCGGCGGGTGTCTGAGGGCCCGGTGATCATGCGGCAAACCCTGATCGACCGGCTGCCGCAGCTTAAATCGTGGCCTGATGACGGCGGGGCGTTTATCACATTGCCACAGGTCTATTCAGAGAATCCGAACCGGCCCGGTTGGCGGTCATCCAATCTGGGCATGTACCGGGTGCAGATTTCCGGTGGAGAATACGATTCTGGTCGTGAAGTCGGGCTCCACTATCAACTCCATCGCGGTATCGGTTTGCATCATGCTGCGGCCCGGGAACAGGGGCTACCGCTGCAAGTAAATATTATCGTCGGGGGACCTCCGTCTCTGGCTTTAGCGGCGGTGATGCCGTTGCCCGACGGCATGCCGGAACTCTCATTCGCCGGACTTTTAGGTGGTCACCGGCTCTCACTTATCCAGCCGGACGGTTGTCTTCCCATACTGGCTGAAGCCGACTTTTGTCTCTGCGGTACCATTGTTGAGAACAAGTTATTGCCTGAAGGGCCGTTTGGGGATCATCTGGGTTACTATAGTCTGCGGCATGATTTCCCGGTGGTCAGAATTGACAAAGTATATCATCGTCCCGGAGCGATCTGGCCCTTTACAACGGTTGGTCGCCCGCCGCAGGAGGATACCACCTTTGGTAAATTTATTCATGAACTTACCGGTGATCTGATCCCTTCGGTATTACCCGGAGTTACAGGTGTGCACGCGGTTGATGCTGCCGGGGTGCATCCCCTGCTTCTGGCCCAGGGGAGTGAACGTTATCTACCCTATGAAGAGCGCCGGACTCCGCGTGAACTTCTGACTCAGGGCAATGCTATTTTAGGTCAGGGGCAGCTCTCCCTGGCTAAATATCTAATGATTGTTGCGAAAGAGGATGATCCGCAGCTTGACTTAAATGATATACCGGCTTTTCTGTCCCATCTTCTTGAAAGAGTTGATTGGCATCGCGATCTTCATTTTCAGACCCAGACGACTATTGATACCCTGGACTATTCCGGTTCCGGGCTTAATCGAGGTTCAAAAGTTGTTATCGCAGCAGTGGGGAAAAAACGGCGTGATCTTGTTTGCAGCTGGCCTGCTGAATGGCAGTTGAGTTCGGGTTTTACGAGACCCTTTGTCGTATTGCCTGGTATTTTTGTGGTTTCAGGTCCACCTTGCCGGGGAAAAAGTCGGATTCAGACTCGGGCCGAGATTGAATCTCTGCTTGAGGTTCTGTCGCAAAACCGGCCAGATGACCGGATCCCGCTGCTGGTTGTGGTTGATGATAGTGAATTTGCAGCGAGGAGACTCGATAATTTCCTCTGGCTGACTTTCACCCGTTCCGATCCGGCTCAGGATATCTATGGGGTCAGAGCTGAAATTCACGATAAACACTGGGGCTGTGACCATCTTTTGGTGCTTGATGCCCGTTATAAGGAACATCATGCGCCGTTGCTGATCGAGGATGTAAGGAGGGTCAAAAAAGTTGAAAAAATGGCCGCCAGGGGCGGCCCGTTATTCGGCCTATTCTAAATTTTAATAACGTGTTTTGGTTTAGTCTCGGTCGGCACTGCCTAAAACGGTTCGATTTTTATCGATAATCATCTTTGTTAGTTCATCTCGGGCCGGGCCTAAATATTTTCTGGGATCGAACTCCTGCGGTTTTTCGGTAAAAGTTTTGCGAATCATTGCCGTCATTACCAGGCGGCCGTCGGAGTCGATATTGATTTTACAGACAGCTGATTTGGCAGCTTGGCGCAGCTGTTCGGCAGGAATACCGACGGCGGCTTCGAGTTTACCGCCGTTCTGATTAATAGTTGCAACATATTCAGGTAGAACTGAACTTGAGCCGTGCAGAACGATGGCAAATCCGGGAATTCTTTTTTCGATCTCATCCAGGATATCAAATCGGAGCGGTGGTGGTACCAGAACTCCCTGCGGGTTACGGGTGCACTGTTCGGGCTTGAATTTATAGGCTCCATGAGAAGTGCCGATAGAGATGGCAAGTGAGTCGACTCCGGTCCGGCTGACAAAGTCTTCAACCTGGTCAGGGTCAGTATATATCGACTTGGCGGCTACCACATCGTCTTCAATACCGGCCAGCACTCCGAGTTCACCCTCAACTGAGACATCGAAGCGGTGTGCGTATTCTACGACCTTGGAAGTAAGGGCAACATTATCATCGTAAGTGAGGTGGGAACCATCGATCATGACTGATGAAAAACCGCTTTCTATACAGGATATACAGAGTTCCAGAGAATCACCGTGGTCTAAATGCAGGGCTATCGGGTTTTGGTATCCGGCTTTGCGGGCCATGGCCACCGCTCCTTCAGCCAGGTAGCGGAGCAGAGTCTGATCCGCATATTTACGGGCTCCGCTTGAGACCTGGATAATTACCGGTGAATTTGATTGACCACAACCATTAACAATGGCCTGTAACTGCTCCATATTATTAAAGTTATATGCCGGGACAGCATAACCTCCAGCAAAAGCTTTCTTAAACATCTCTTTGGTATTGACAAATCCCAGATCTTTATAATTTACAGCCATCAGTTTAACTCCATTTTATTATTTTAATAGATTAGGATTATTCCGTTTGAGGAGTTTGCGCGCCTGTTTTTGGATATCCTGCTGGTCGGCTTTGAGATTGTCAATTATCGCTGAAAACAGGGTCGGGCGCTTCAGGCTGCCGTGGCCATTACCAAACTCAACTGTGAGAAAAGTAGATAGAAGCAGGGCGCCACTCAATATAAGCAGAGCAATGCCGGTTAAATTTCGAATCTGCAATGGTTCTGGTGATTTTCGGAGTTGATAGCCTGTTTCAGTGGTTGCCAATGCAACAACATTGCGATCTATAAAATTTATAATTGTACCGCAGGAGTGGAATTGGCCGGTGATGGAAGTTTCGATAATTTTCTGCAGGGAGCGGCAACCGTCAAAAAGTTTATAGACCTCAAATTCACCTTGATCAAATTGATCTTTTAATCCCTCCTGCAGGAGAATATTATTTACTCCTGAAGATTCATCATCACTTAAAGTCAGACTGTTTTCAAAGATTCGATCCAGAGGCTGCAGCCTCTTTTTCATGACCGCCATTTCATCAATCTGCCGTAGAGCTTCCAGGATGATGAAATTTGCATCCTGAGGCGCGAGAAAGGGGTGATGGTTAATTTTGTCGGCCGGAATAAATTTGTAACGGCCCTTAGTCCATTGCAGTGTGATGATGAATGATTCAATCAGACGCCGCAGGTTGGTTTTTTCCAGCTCCACACGGTTGCTGATATTTTTACTGACCAGGATTTTTTCAAGATCATGATTTGAGTCTAAATAATTATCTTTATGCAGTGAGATGAGCTGGTTGTCGTCTAGGATATTGTTCTGTTTGAGAATGTTTTTAAGCTCTAGTGCGTGATTGGAGAACTCGCAGTCAAAATCAACCAGAACTCCTTCATTGAAAGACCATGAACAGATGCCGTCACTGTTTTTGACTGTCAAAAACCCCGATTTTACCTGTTGGGTAATGAGCTGTATGACATCAGTCAATTCAAAATTTTCAAGATTGGCGTCCAAGCCTTTAGTGACCCAGGTGTTGTTCATGGGTTACCTCTTAAAAATTTGTGGCGCCGCTTGGGGGAGAACATGAATATGAGAATTATAAAATTAAGGGACCAGATAATAAACGGTAGTAAAGTGTTGATCCATGCAGTTGAGGGTGGAAATGGTGCCATAATTGCCGTTTGACAAATGAGATGGTTGTAAAACCACAGAACCGTCAAAAACATTAAGCCGGATCCGATCATGGTGTAGCCGGCAAGCATGGGGTAAGATCCCGGTATCAGAATCCAGATTACTGTTTTAACTATCTTCAGAGGATTCAATTTCGAACTATTTGTCATTACTCTGAAACCGTTCAACAGTAAGCTCGTTTGTGAGCCATTGTTCAGGTGACAGATCGGACAGTGTTTTTCTTTAATTTTTTGAACTGGATGAAACATTCGTCCGCAATTGGAACATATCCTGCGATTGGCTGGAGTTTGGTATAAAAAGTAGATGAGGCCTGCCAGTGAAAAAATAATCAGGATAAAATAGAGAATTTTATTGACTCCTGGAAAGAGAACCTGCTGGAAGAATTCCGGTAAATAAATCTTTTTACCCGGTTGTGCGTCGGCGTAACGGCGGTAAAAATTTTCAGGCAGGTTCATAAAAAACAGTCTTGTTCCAGAGCGTAACTCAGGTTCACTGTTGCTGATGTCAGTCTGAACTATACTTAAACTCGGATCAAGTTTGAATGCTTTGGCTAAAGCCTGTGAACTTTTTTGCAGATTAAAATTCTGCTGAATATAGGTGACGCTGAGATTGTAGTATGGGATTCCGGAATCCTTTTCAAACGCAGCAGCTTTTACAAAGAGAGCTTCACTCTCTTTGTAGTTGCCTTGCAGAATGTAAAGATTGGCAAGGTTGTTGTAGACCGCCCCGATCTTAATTCTATTGGCAATGATTTTTTCCAGAAAAATCGTAGCTTTGGCATATTCCCGGCGCCGGCGGGCCGCTTCTGCCTGGGTGAAGAGTTGCAGGACGAGTTGACTTTGGTTGGTGGCCGGTTGTGTCAGGTATGCTTCATTACTTTCGGTATCGATGTTTGAGGTGGAAGAGCGCACCGCCTTGAAAAAAGATGAGTCTAAAGCCAGAAGTGAAGCCATGCCTTTTTCATAAGCCAGGGGTACGATAATCAAGGAGGCAACCAACAGTAACAGGGCAATTATGTCATTTCGGGTAGCCAGCAGAGCCAGAGATACAGACAAAATAAGCAGGCCGAGCAAGGGCGCGGGCAGTACTATTATTAGAAATGCTACTACAAGGGAGATTAAAACGGTTATTAATCTGCCTTGGTTACTCAAATTTATATTTCCCTTGTCACAAAAAGCACGGTAATATTTAATGCTGAGAATCAGGGAGAGGAGAAATAGAAGAGCGAGAGGGGTAAAGGCCAGTGCCAACCAGAAAAAAGTTGAGGCGTAGAGACTTTCGAGGGGGTTTGACTGAAATTTTTTCAGCGCCCGGAAAAGGCTTTTTAACGAGGTCGGATACCGATGTTGTTCGAACATGAGCTTGCAGAAAGCGGTTTCTGGAAAGGAATATTCTGGAGAAATCCTGATGGCTGCAGTTGTCAGGGTCTCTTTAACCACCGGAGAGAGCTTGTCATCAGCAGCCATTTGTATAAGAGCCAGAGAATAAATACTTATATTTTCAATGTTGCTTTGTTGCTGGATATTGATGAACCGGTCTACAGCCGGTTTAAGAGAGTCGCAAGATGGAGGTTGCTGACTGATAATCTCTTGCCAAGCATCTTGCAACTTGGAATCGGCCCGAACCTCGGTCGGCAGAATCTGTACAAACAGTAACAGGATCATACTCAACAAGACAATAGAGCAAGCTGTTCCTGGTCTTTCTCTGAGGCAGCTTCTTTTTGTGGTTGATTTAAGCATGATTTTCAGCTCTTGTACGTCTGTATGTTGATGAATTCGTAGAAAAGTCATGGAACAGTAGGGCAAAATCACTTCGATGCAGCAGGTCGGACCTTTTTACGATACTATCATTGTTATCTTAGATCGTTTTACAAAAGTCTTTAATCGCGATGGTTATGTCAATATTGAGCAGGTTTTGCTGATTACTGTCAGTTGCCAAACGTAACGGCAGTGTAATGGTGTAGGGGTTGATAATCCGAGCTTTTCCAATTTCAGCAATCTCCGGAATAAAGGGAGCTTTAGGATCTGCTGACTGTGGTGCTTCCACCCGCGTTAGTGTTTCCGGTTGGTTTCCGGGAAATATGAACGGCGGGCGGGGATCGTCAGTTTTAGTTGTAATTGTAGCTGATTTCGTTTCTTGCTCGGTAATTTGTGGTGTTGATGTAGGCTTTGCAACGGATTCTATTCCGGTAGTGGCAGTAGTTGGGTTATCATGAGCTGCAGGGGCGGTGATGCCGGTTTTCGGAGCCGAAGGTAAAGCCTTAGTTTGAGGAGCTGCCGGTTGGATTTTTGATCTGAGAGTTGTACTCTGTTCGGTACGTTTACTCTTGCTCTTTAAATCCTGTAAAACCAGTTTGCAACAGGCCGTCAGCGTTTGTAAAACTCCATTGCCGGTGACCGCCGAAGCCGCATAACTTGTCAGGTGAGGCTGGTTGAAGAGTCGATCGAGATCCTCAATACTCATGATATCTTCGAGATCTCTTTTGTTATACTGCAGAATCAGGGGTAGTTGACTGATGTCACGATTGTAGTATTTGAGGTTCTCGATCAGATTGTTGAAACTTTCAAGATTCTCAAGTTTTATGGAGGTTTGAGAGTCCGCGACAAAGATCACCCCATCGACACCGGTTAGAACCGCTTTTCGAGTTGAGTTGTAATAGACCTGTCCCGGAACCGTGTATATCTGGAAACGGGTTTTGAATCCGCCGACATTTTCAAGCTCAATTGGCAGAAAATCAAAAAACAGAGTCCGGTCGGCATCGGTTGCCAGTGATACCAGATCACCTCTTTGCCGGGGATTCAGTTTTTGGTGAATATATTGAACATTTGTTGTCTTACCGCAAAGTGCCGGACCGTAGAAAACAATCTTGGCACTGATTTCTCTCTTTTTATAGTTGAAAATTGCCATTGTTATCCTAAATTTGGAGCCATAAGGGTAGATTGTAACAAATTATGGTCAGGAAACAGGTTGAAGAATAATTTATAATTAATTCTGGCTTAAGGCTCTCTAAGATCTTTATGGTTCGCTAATATTCTCCAGAGATTCAATGTCTTCAACCAACTTCTGGTTATCCGGATCCAGGGAGTGGGCTTCACGGAAGGCTTCAAGTGCCTGTGGATAGTGGCCCATCTCTTTGAGAATCAAACCCAGTTGAAGTTTGAAGGTCAGAAAATCCTGCATCGTCAAGGCCTTTTCCAAAAGTCCCTGTTGTACCTGAGCCAGAGCTGTTGACAGTGAACCCTGACTGAGAAATATCTGGCTTCTAAGGAGCAGGGCCGAAAGTCTGAAGTTATTCGATTTCAAGACCTCTTCAGTTTCCAGTAGAGCTTGTTCCGGCATCTTAAGTTCATTGTAGGCTAAAGCCAGGTTGTAGTGGAACTTGTCCGGGTCGGATTCACCCGTATCATCATAGGTTGATCTTAAGGTCTTAAAGATCTCTTCCACTCCGTGCGGTTCACCCTCCTCGTCTACGTCTGAAAGGGTCTCACTGTCAAATATGCTGTCATCCTCTACCTCTAAATTGCCAATATCAGTACCGAGCTCCTCCCCTAAATCAAAGAAACTGTCACTTGTGGTGAGCTGATCAATGTCGGTTTCCGGTCTGTCGCTTAATTTATATTTCTTTGTAACTATTAAGTCGGAATAGATACTTTTGGTGTTTTCCTGGTGCTCGGGAAATAATTTTTTGAGTAACGACTGGTATGGTTCTTTTTCTGGAGCTATTTCAATTATGATTTCTAGAAGTTGGAGGGCTTTATCCTGTAAACCATTGGCATGATAGTAGTCGAAAGACTTTTTGAGATAGGAGGTTGCATCGGCATAAAATTTTTTTTGTTGGTAGATGCGTCCCAGCTCAAGGTTGGCGTCAAGGTTTTCAGGATCTTCGTTAAGTATTTTCTTATAGGTGGCAATTGCCAGCGGTATGAAATCATTTTCGGCATAAAGACGGGCACTGTTACAGTACTCGGTTATGGCCTGTTCGCGGTCACCGCGGGTGAGATAAATGTCGGCAATCTTGAGCCGCAGACGTAAGTTATTCGGAGCTTTCTTAAGCTGCTCTTCAAGTAATTCAATAGCCTTATCTGAGATATCGACTGCCTGAACTTTATGGCGCTTAAAAACACCCTTTAATCTGGATAGGAAACCTGGTTTTTTAGCCAATGTATAAAAACACTTTTTATTTGTTTGCAGTTTTAGATATTATTAACTCGATAAGGTATTTTAAAACCCCATTTTGCAGTTTCAAAAAAACTAAATATTAGGAGGACTTAATATAATTTTTGACTTTTGTCAATTGTTTTGCTAAGTCTGATGTTCGAATTCATTTCTATCAGGTCGGTACTGTTTTTTATTTTTTATTTACATGGTATTAAAAGCACAGGCTTTATGTATAGGTGATTGCCTGGGAATCTTTGCTCCGGCAAGCCCGGTACGTGAAGAGTATGTTAATCGAGGCAAGAAGTTTCTTTTGCAATCGGGATACCGTTTTTGTGAAGGAAACTCACTCTATAATCGTAACTATCACGTTGCCGGAGATATCGGGGCCCGCCTGGCGGATTTTGAAAGTTTAATCCTCAATCCCGAGGTTAGGGGTCTAGTCGCGGCTCGAGGCGGATACGGTTCCATGACTCTGTTGCCGCGACTTGATTTTCGGCTGATTCGTAAGCACCCTAAGATAATCTTAGGGTTTAGTGACATTACGGCTCTGCAGATGGCGCTTTGGCATAAAATTGGCTTGATAACCTTTTCCGGGCCGATGCTCGCTGTCGATATGGCCCGCCCCGATACCGTGAACAGTGACTTACTATGGGCCCTGTTGTCAGGGGCTGATGCCGGAGAACTTAATCCGTTACTTTCGGCCAGTCTGGCCGCACCGGAGATCGAATTTTTGCGCCCTGATACTTTTTCCGGGCGCTTGCTAGGTGGAACTCTGACGATACTGGCGGCGCTTGCCGGTACCGGTTTTATGCCGGATTTTGCCGGTAAAATTATATTTTTAGAGGATCGCGGTGAGCCTCTTTATCGAATTGACCGGGCTCTTACACAACTCCGTCTGGCGGGAGTATTTAAGAGTCCGGCTGCAGTTGTCTGCGGGGATTTTTCTTTGCCGAATCAAGCCGAAGAGCCTCTGCTGTCGGATTTTCTGCGGAAGTTCTTTGCTGCTGATGATTTCCCGGTTTTGCTGAATTTTCCTTATGGGCACTGTTCCCGCAGTTTTATTTTTCCGCAGGGGAGTGAGATGCAATTTGAATGCCGTGAACGAAAAATCTTTTTGTTAGAGTGTCCGGTGAGTCGATGCGTTTAAAGCAAATGCTGGTTGTTATATATGGCTGTTGATTATGAGGTGGCTTGTCGTGAGAGTGATCTTGCCGCCTTACTGAGTGCGGCTTTTTTACTTAAAGAAGGGGCCCGGGTTCTACTTTTACCGCCTCTGGAAGAGAGTTTGCCGGAGCCCGGTTTTATCATCCCGGTTGTGCGGGGTTATCCGGCGGATTTGTTGTCAGATTTTGTTGATATAAAAATTCCAGAGGCCGCTTTTTTTTCCTGGCAGAAGGGTTCTGAAATTGAAAACTGGCCGGTTGTAACAGATACTGACGGCAACTCTACAGAGCCAGGGATTACTGTTTCCGGCCTGCGGCCTGAATTATGGAAGCAGCTTGAAGAAATATGGCAGTTGATTGACGGGTGTATGTCTCAGAATCTTGATATGCCCGCAACTTCAATGCGCGGTTTCTGGCATATGTTTCAGTTGCTGGTTCGGAGTGAGTTGTTACGCGAGAGTCGCCGCTATACTCTGCCGCTGTGGTTGAAAGAAAATGATATTACTTTTGCTGAGCAGTGCAAGTGGTTTTCACTGGTGCCCTTGTTCTCCTTATATCGCTTTAAGCAGTTGCCGCTGTTAGCGTTTGCGTATGGGGTTCAGAGCCTGCTTAAACCTGCGGCTCTGATTGATACTGGAACACTAAAGCGTAAACTTTTGGAGTATTTGCTTGCCAACGGTGCCCATCGGACGACTGAAAACTGGTCGCCGGTCTTTGATGGTAAATGGTTTATCGGGGTCGGTTATAACAATATGGTCGCCTGCCGCTCGACGGTCTATCTTGCCGACTCCAATCCTGACCGGTTGCGCCGGGAGATTCCTGAGGGGAATCAGCGGCATGACTTTAAACGGCAGCTTTTACTTGATGATCCTGGTCTTCAGCATTCCCAGAGTTTACTCAAAAGAGACTCTTGTCTTGGCAAGGAGCATTCATTATATCATTTGCATTGCAGCAACTCCACCGAGTTGTCTGGAACTGAGTTTTTTACGCCGGCTTTAAACTCTGGTGTTGATTGCCGGGGAGGTGATGCATTAGTCAGGCATCTCTGGCGAGAGATGGAGCCCGGTAAGAGAGATGGCAAGAAAAATATAGAGATTGGTGACGCTTGGGGCTGGCAACCCCATCTTCCGGCAATGATGGGGGCAGGGTTTCTGCCTTTGACCGGAAGTTTCTGCCGCTTTTATCGGGTCGGCTGGCATAATCTGCCGGGTTTCGGTTTTGGGGGGATGGTTTACAGTGCCCACCAGACGGCTTTATCCGTGTTGAAGAATGAATTGAAATAAGGATTTATATATAAAAGGAGGCAATTTTGTTAAATTCACTGGATGTTATAATTATTCTGCTGATTCTAGGTGGAGCTTTTTGGGGTTATCTGCGCGGTTTGCTGGCTGAAATTATTGCTCTGCTCGGAGTTTTTGTCGGTATTCTCTCAGCCTCACGTTTTTATCTTGTCGGAGCTGAGGCATTGTTGCCCCTCTTAAGAGATAAGGTACTTACCACCTTTATCGCCTTTATCACTATCTATCTGCTCTCGGTTTTACTATTTTTTCTAGTTTATCTGTTGATAAAATCGAATATGGCCGGTGGGGCCATTACGGTTATGAGTCGTTTCTTTGCCGCACTGGTCGGGGGCCTAAAAAGTGTGGTTTTTATCTCCATGATTTTATTTCTGGTGATTTTCTTCTGGGGGTCCGATAATGCCTTAACCTCCGGGTCGAAAATTCTTCCTCGTTTCTTGCCTTACTGTAAAACAGTTGTGACCCTGTTGCCGGAAACCATGCAGGAGCCTCT
>JAOZQE010000078.1:0-6301 GCA_029932385.1 bacterium
GCAGAAGTAGGCTTCTTTCAGCGCCATTTTTTGTAATTGTTGCCTTGAGGAATCAATTATTTTCTATGTCTGACGTTGTTCTGGTCCAACCTCCGATTGAGGATTTTTTTCTGACCGCCAAACGGACCATTCCCTATGGTTTGGCCTGTATTGCCGCAAGTCTCGAAGAACAGGGTCTGGCGGTATCCATTATCGATGGCCTGGCGACAAACAAGAGTAAAATTATTGCCTGGCCGGAGGAGATGGTCTATCTCAGGCCGCATTACGGCAGACCCGACACCTCGCCCTTCGCTCTTTTTCACAACTATAGACATTTCGGTTATAGTTTTGCCCATCTGGGGTATCTGGTGCAGCAGTCCAGGGCTTTTCTGGTTGGCATTTCGGCCCTTTTTACGCCTTACTGCGAGAGTGCCCTGGAGACGGCGGTAGCTATAAAAAAGCGACACCCTGAATGCCGGATTGTGGTTGGCGGACACCATGCCACGGCCATGCCGGAGATGGTTATGGAATGTGCTGCCGTTGATTATGTCATCCGCGGGGAAGGTGAAATCGCGATGCCTAAATTGGCAGCCGCCCTAAAAGAGGGGCGGGCGGCGGATCTTGATCTCTTAAGC
Source organism: bacterium (assembly GCA_029932385.1). Taxonomy (GTDB): domain Bacteria; phylum Desulfobacterota; class Anaeroferrophillalia; order Anaeroferrophillales; family Tharpellaceae; genus Tharpella. The sequence goes on from JAOZQE010000078.1 coordinate 615, forward strand.
CAGATTCCGGGGCTTGTTTTTCGTCGTCAAGATGGTTCCCTGAAAATTGCCGAACCCGCAGTTATAAATAATCCTGACTCTCTGCCTTTGCCGGCAACCCATCTTGTGAAGAACTCTTTCTATCGGCGCAAGCAGCAGGGAAGTGTCGTTATTATGGCCAGCCGGGGTTGTCCTTTACGCTGTAGTTACTGTGCCGTCAGTGCCGATAGTGGATTGCCTTACCGGAAGAGAGGGGTGGTCTCTATTTTGAAAGAGATTGAGCGGGCCATTTTGGATGAGAATGTCGGTTTTATCGATTTTGAAGATGAAAATCTGACTATTGACCGAGCCTGGTTTATGGCACTGATCGCCGGGATTACAGATTTACGAAAGCTGCGGGATTTTGAGTTGCGGGCCATGAACGGCCTCTATCCACCGGCGCTTGACGAAAGCATGATAATCGCCATGCGTGATGCCGGCTTTCGTACCCTGAATCTTGCGGTCGGCAGTTTTGATAAGCAGCAACTTAAACAGTTTCACCGCCCGGACGTGGGTAAAGCTCATGGCCGGGTTTTGGCACTTTGTCAAAAGTACGGCCTGGATGCCGTCTCTTATATTATTGCCGGTGCGCCCAGGCAGAGTGCGGAAACGACTCTCAACGATCTTTTGCGTCTGGCCCGGCAAAATACGATTGCGGGCTTGTCGGTTTTCTATCCGGCTCCGGGCAGCCTCGATTACAAACGGGCGGCTGAGCTTGGTATCCTGCCGCCGCATCTCTCCTTAATGCGCTCCAGTACTCTTCCCCTTAACCATACGACAAGCCGTTTGGAAGCTGTAACCCTGCTGCGTTTGAGCCGGATAATAAATTTTATTAAATCTTTAGAGCAAGACCAGATTCCCATGCCTGCGCCCCGGTCTTTTTGTGATCTTGACCTGTCAGCTTGTTCGGAACGTTTAGAGCGAGGGCTTTTACTCCTGGGTTGGTTTCTGGGCGATGGCATAATTCGCGGGATCACACCTGAAGGTGAGGTTTTTGAGCACCCGACCGCGCTGGAATTAACCCGAAAGTTTATCCGGGCAGCAGCTTTCCATTTTTAATAAGATCGCGTACTTGTCCGGCAATATCTTCACCGGATTTCTTAATTAATTGACACTAATAATTTCAGCTGGTATGAATATCCTGCCGGATATCAAGGTTAAGAAGTTATCACCATTGACCAGAGGAGTTTTCCAATGAAGAAAACGGTTGTTGCTACCATTACTGTTGTCTGCCTGATCGCAATTTTTTCAATTACCGCCCATGCCGGAGAAAAGAAACTGCTATTGAAGGCCCCCCTCTGTTTTTCTTCATCGTTGCCGATTTTAGGTGACACTATAGTGACCCTTGCGGCAAATATTAATACCGCAAGTAATGGTAATATCAGGATCAAATGTTACGAGCCGGGGAAGCTTATTCCACCCTTTGAAATCCTTGGTGCTGTTTCCAGCGGGAAGGTTAATGCCGGGTTTGGCTCCGGCGCCTACTGGCAGGGGAAAATTCCTGAAGCGGCCCTTTTCTCGGCGGTTCCTTTTGGTCCCGAAGCCGACGAATACCTGGCCTGGATTTTTCATGGCAACGGACTCAAACTCTATCAGGAGATGTATGATCGGGCCGGTTACAATGTGAAAGTTCTGCCTTGTCTTATTATTTCACCTGAGACTTCGGGCTGGTTCAGCAAACCGGTCAACAGTGTCGCAGATCTGAAGGGTCTTAAAATGAGATTTTTCGGGCTTGGCGGCAAAGTGATGCAGAAGTTGGGTGTGGCGGTTAGTATGATGCCGGCCGGAGAGATTTTTCAGGCTCTGGAAAAAGGCGTTATTGATGCCACTGAGTTTTCATTTCCGGCTATAGATCAGAAACTGGGATTTTACAAGGTCGTAAAATATAACTACTATCCCGGCTGGCACCAGCAGGCCACTATTTTGGAGCTTCTGATCAATAAAGATACCTGGAACGGTATGTCTCCTGGTCAGCAAACTTTGCTTGAGCTGGCCACCAAAGCCAACATTACGGTCTCCCTTGCCTACAGCGAAGCTATCCAGGGCGCGGTTATTAAGGAAAATGCTGAGAAAAGAGGGGTTCACAACATGTATTGGTCTGATGAAATGTTGTCAGCATTCAAACAATCCTGGGATGAGGTGGTTCAGGAGCAGGTCGACCAGAATCCCGGTTTTAAAAAGATATGGGATGATCTTTCCGCATTCAGGGCAGATTATGCTTATTGGAAGGCCCTGGCTTTCTTACCCAGAACAACAAAATAAGTTTATATAAGCAGCAGCAATTTCCCCAGGATACTAATGTATGACCAATGATAAAAAGCCGGAATGCGGTTTATCCTCTTTTCTTGATCGGGTAATTCTTGTTATCGGTAACGCCGGTTCCTGGCTGATTGCCGTTTTGATTGTTGCCGTACTTGTCCAGGTTGTCTTGCGTTATCTGTTTCAGAAAAGTTTTGTCAAGCTTGAAGAGCTGCAGTGGCATCTTTATGCGGTCATAATTATGCTGGGTCTGGCCTATGCTTTTGTCAAAGATTCCCATATCCGTCTGGATATAATGCATTCAAGGTTTTCAAGGCCGATCCGGGAGAAAATTGAAATCATAGGCATTGTCTCTCTCCTTTGGCCCATGATTTTTATCTTCTTTATGCATAGTTTAAACTTTGTTGCGGAATCCTTTCGGGTCGGGGAAGCTTCTGATGCACCCATGGGACTTGGTTGCCGCTGGGTAATCAAGTCGGTTATTCCAATCGCTTTTTTTCTCCTGTTTTGGGCTTCCATTGCCCGCTTAATCCGGGCCGTATCGTACCTTAAAAATAATAACCAGCAAGGTAATTCATCTGATGGATGTTAATGGTGTTCTGGTTGTCGCCATGATGATTACCTTTATCGGGTTGTTGTTTAGCGGATACCCGATTGCTTTTATCCTGGGGGGGGTTGCCATGCTCTTCACCCTGGTTGGATATTGTTCAGATATCTGGCTGGGTACGCTTACGGGGCTTGACTACCTGACAATCGGCCTGGTTGTCAATCGACTCTATAAAGTAATGTATAGCTGGATACTGATTGCCCTGCCCTTGTTCATTTTCATGGGGCTGATGTTGGATCGTTCCGGGATTGCCGAAAAAATGATGTTCGCCATGCAGGATCTGTTTGGCAAGGTCAGGGGAGGGCTTGCCATAAGTGTTACTCTCATCGGCATCCTGCTGGCGGCGGCGACCGGAATTATTGGTGCATCGGTGGTTCTTCTAGGGCTTTTATCCCTGCCGGCCATGCTTAAGCAGGGGTACGCCAAACCTCTGGCCGTGGGGACTGTTTGTGCTTCAGGAACTTTGGGGATTCTTATTCCTCCAAGTATCATGCTGGTAATGATGGCTGACCAGCTGAGTTTGTCCGTGGGGGATCTGTTCATGGGGGCCCTGTTGCCGGGTATTATCCTTGGCATCCTGTATATAGTCTATCTTTTGCTTATTGGATTTTTCTGTCCTGGAGCTGCTCCGCTTGCAAAAGATCGACAGAAACTTGAATTTAAGATGCTCTGGAGTGTTCTTAAAACCATTCTCCCGGCCGGAGCCTTGATTATTGCTGTGTTAGGGTCTATCTTTGCCGGTCTTGCAACTCCTACGGAGGCGAGTGGTATCGGAGCCTTTGGGGCAATCCTGCTGGCACTGGTCAACAAGAAATTGAACCTTGAAATATTTAGAGACGTACTCCGGGACACATTTAATACTACCGGATATATTTTTGCGATCCTGGTTGGTGCCACCTGCTTTGCCCTCGTTTTGCGGGAGCTCGGTGGGGATGAATTTATAGCCGCTATTTTTAATAACCTCCCCTTCGGGCCTTATGGAATTATTACTGTTATACTGGCAGTGGTTTTTATCCTGGGTTTCTTTCTCGATTGGATTGAGATCACTTTGATCATTCTTCCTATTCTGTCGCCGGTGGTAGCCGGTCTCGGTCTTGAAGTTAACGGATTTGGCTCTGTTGCGAGCCCGGAGCTGGTCTGGTTTGCCATATTAGTGGCGATTACCCTGCAGACCTCTTTTCTTACTCCGCCGGTGGGATTTGCTATCTTTTATCTTAAAGGTGTTTCTCCTCCAGAGATTGAGCTTCTCGATATCTACAAGGGGGTAGTGCCTTTTATTATCCTGCAATTGATTGGATTGTTTATTGTTATGGCCTGGCCCGAGCTCGTCACCTGGCTTCCGTCAGTGGCTTATGGATAACCTTATATTTATCTGGAGATTTCCTGAAATTCAAAAAAGACAAGGAAAGGAAACAGTATGAACGAATTTAACGAAACCCAAAAAAACACTTTGATCAGCATGGTCAGTGAAGACCGTTTTTCCACTGGTATATCGGACAAGAATTCACATATTCATGATATTTCCTGTCATTATGGAGAGTTGCCGGCCGGAATTATCTGGCCTGAGAGTACGGAAGAGGTAGCCGACATTCTGCAGTGGACTTATGCTCAGAAGATTCCAGTTACTCCTTGGGGTGCCGGAACCAGTACAGAAGGTAATCCGGTTCCTACCTGTGGCGGCCTGGTGGTCGATTGCACCCACATGGATCGTATCCTTGCTATTCGGCCAGAAGATATGCAGGCTGATGTGCAGCCGGGAGTTTTTCGTAAAGAGTTGAACCGAAAAACGGGCAAATATGGTTTATTTTTCCCTCCGGATCCTGGTGCGGATGCTACGATCGGGGGTATGATTGCCAACAACGCTTCCGGGATTCAAACAGTCAAATATGGTGCCACCAAAGATTATGTGATGCGCTTGACCATCGTACTTCCCGACGGAAAAATTATCCATACTGGATGTCTGGCGCCAAAATCGTCATCCGGCTATGACTTGACACGTCTGTTTGTCGGGTCTGAAGGAACATTGGGAATTGTCACCCAGGCAAGTCTTCGTCTCACCGGCCTTCCGGCCCACCATCTGGCGGCAACAATTACCTTTCCCGACCTGGAAAGTGCTTGCCGGGCGGTTACCGCGATGATAACCTCCGGTCTCGAGCCAGCGGCTCTTGAGTTGTTAACCCCGAATCTTGTGCGCTTGATGAATCAAGAAAAAGATTTGGGTCTGCCGGAAGAGCCTTCACTTTTTTGTGAATTTCATGGAATCAGTGAAGCCACCCTTGAGGAGACCAAACAGTTAACTTCAGAACTCTGTCGTGAGTATGATGCCGCAGGTTTTAGTTTCGGTATGGAAGAAACCCATCGAAAAAACCTCTGGCGGGCTCGACATGAAGCCTGGGAAACTATTCATCGAGCCCATCCGGGCAAGGAAACTCTGATTGTCGATGCCGCGGTACCCATTTCAAAATATCCGGGAATGGTGCTCTTTGCTCAAGCCCAGGTAGATGAGAGTCGGGCGGTGGGATATGTTTTTGGTCATGCCGGAGATGGTAACTTGCATGTTGTGCTGGTGGGCGATCCGGAAAATGCAAAGGAGTGGAAAACCCTGGAGGACATTAATCATCACATTGTCGCCCGGGCCGTAGAGGTTGGTGGTACCTGTACCGGAGAGCACGGGGTGGGTATTGGCAAACGTCAATTCATGCGTCAGGAACATGGTGAAAGTCTGGATCTGATGCGGCAGATTAAGAATCTTATTGATCCCCTTGGTTTGATGAATCCGGGGAAGATTTTTATTTAAGCAGTG
>JAOZQE010000078.1:6401-8851 GCA_029932385.1 bacterium
TCTTATTGATCCCCTTGGTTTGATGAATCCGGGGAAGATTTTTATTTAAGCAGTGTGCTAGTGCAGGTTACGTGATCTGTTATTTGAGAGGTTGATATTGTACAAATGAATACTATGGTTCACCCGGTAATGTATAGCATTCGCCAAGTAACTGATGCCCCAAAGATTGACAATGTTAAACGTGGGTTAATAATCTGATATCGATTACAAACGATCATAAAATAACAATCAAATCACACTAAAAACAATAAAGGAGAACGCTATGGGAGGAATGTTTGGTCTGGTTTCAAAGGAAGATTGTCTTACCGACCTGTTTTACGGGACGGACTATCATTCTCATTTGGGCACTAAGCGCGGCGGTCTGGGGGTTTGTAACTCGCATGGCATTCAACGTTCGATTCACAACCTTGAAAACAACTACTTCCGCACCAAGTTCGAATCGGAGCTGAGCTCTTTTGAGGGTCAAAAGGGGATCGGGGTGATCAGCGACACTGATCCGCAACCGTTGATCATTGGCTCTCATATGGGCAACTTCGGCATAGTTATGGTCGGCAAGATCAATAATCTTGAAGAACTGGTCAAGAAAGCTTTTTCCGACCGGCACTATTTTTCCGATACGACCAACGGGGTTATGAATCCCACTGAGGTTGTGGCCAAGTTGATCTGTGATGAAGAGAATTTTGTTGACGGTATCCGCAACGTTCAGGACTCCATTAAGGGGTCGTGTTCACTGTTGTTGCTTACCGATGACGGCATTTATGCGGGTCGGGACAAGCTGGGCCGGACGCCGCTGGTTCTTGGCCGCCGGGACAATGCGATTGCCGTAAGTTCGGAATCCTGTGCTTTCAGCAACCTCGGTTTTATAACCGACCATTTCATTGGCCCTGGAGAGGTTGTTTTTATCACGGCTGAGGGTTGGGAGCAACGGTTGCCGCCAGGTGATAAGATGCAGATATGCTCTTTTCTCTGGGTCTATTTCGGATACCCTGCGTCGGATTATGAAGGTATCAATGTTGAAGAAGTCAGAAATAATTGCGGTGCTTGTCTGGCTAAAAATGACGATGTTGCTTGCGACTGTGTTGGCGGTATTCCCGATTCCGGAGTCGGTCATGCTATCGGTTATGCCGATGCCAAAAAGATTCCCTACCGTCGCCCCTTTGTCAAATACACACCAACCTGGCCCCGAAGCTTTATGCCCCAGGATCAATCTTTGCGGGATCTGGTTGCCAAAATGAAGCTGATTCCCGTGCCCCGGCTAATTGAAGGTAAACGCCTGTTATTTTGTGATGATTCAATTGTGCGCGGTACCCAACTCAAAGAGAATGTCAAAATTCTCTTTGACTACGGAGCTCGGGAGGTCCACATGCGGCCCTCTTGTCCGACCTTGATATTTCCTTGCGAGTTTCTTAACTTTTCCGCTTCCCGGTCGACCCTCGATCTGATTGGCCGCAGTGTTATTCAGGAATTAGAAGGTGTTGAAGATAAATGCCTGGATGAGTACGCAACGGCTGGATCAGAAAGAAATTTGGCCATGGTTGAGATCATCCGCCAGCGACTGCACCTGACCTCCCTGCGCTATCAGCGACTCGACGATCTGGTTGAGGCCATTGGTCTACCAAAAGAGAAACTCTGTACTCACTGTTTTGATGGCTCGAGTTACGACTGAAATTGTTTCTATTTGAATAAGTAAAGATCTTCCCGTACAGTTTTAGAGATTGAGTTTGTCGCCATCCCTGCCTGTAAAGAGGCAGAGATGGCGGTTAGTGTAATGGCGATGGTGTGCGTATAGCAGCGTTATGTCTTAAGCCCTATTTAATGCTAAAAGGGTTGATTCTCGTACTCGTATCCTTATGTAGCCCCACCCGAAAGTAGCCGTAATTTGCTCCATCAGGGTCATCAATATGGTATGTGATCAGGTCACCCACGTTATCTCCATCGATATCCCCAATGGCAATTCCACCACCTTCACTTTTAGTACCAAACCAACCGGGTATCTGAGTTGGTGTCGACCATCCCGTAACTAAACCATCCGTGCCAATATCCTCGCTCACCCGGTAATAGCCGTGATTATCTCCCTCAGGATTGTCAATATGAAAGACAATTAGATTAGGCCGTCCGCTACCGGTAAAACCACCCATTGTAATGCCCCCACCGGAATTGCGGTCGCCAAACCAACCTGGAATCTTAATCGGGGCTGTCCAGCCAGCAACCTCCCCATTCTTTTTAATATTCCAGCCTATACGGTAATAGCCGGAATTTGCACCTCCATCACCTAGAGAGCTCGTATCTATGTGAAATACCACCAGCTCAGGTATATCGTTACCGTCGATATCCCCCATAGTAATTCCACCACCTTGACACCATTTGCCAAACCAACCTGGAATATTAATAGGGGCTGTCCAGTTAATAACCTTCCCATTTCCTTTAAGATTAATATCCCAACCCATACG
>JAOZQE010000079.1:0-4461 GCA_029932385.1 bacterium
CCGCATTCAGAGGGATCTTTCTGTCTACAGCTAGAGCCGTCTCTGAACTATCATCAAGAATGAGCATTATATGGGCCAGAAGACCATGACCGCAGGCAAGATCCAGCACCCGGCCGCCCCGATACCGGCGCCGGACTCGCTTTGCCATTTCCCAGGCTTCATAAAGCTCTTTACGGGGGAGGGTTCCGGCCCGGCAGACGGCCCGGGCAATTTTATCGAAAAGAGTGTCACTCGGAAAGAGTGACTGCTGGCGCGGAGTCAGTCGGTTTTTAGAAGATTTCAGCATAATCAGTTTTGCACGGGGAAATTCAGTCGGCACATATTACCTGGTAATTATGATTGCAGAGAGGCACCGCAGAATTTACAATATTCGGCATCGCCGTCATGACTGCCGGCCCCGCATTCCGGGCAGGGCCGACCGCTGCTCTTTTTTTTCAAACGCTGCGTTATTTCGGCCGTAACAATTCCGGTTGGAACCGCAATAATACTGTAACCGATAATCATTATCAATGCCGCCAGGGTCTGACCGAAAGCGGTTTTAGGAGAGATATCACCATAACCGACCGTCGTCATAGTTACAATCGCCCAGTAAATGCTTTTGGGAATACTGGTAAAACCGTTTGCCTCACCTTCAATGACATAGATGAGCGAGCCGAAAATAATTACCAGACATAAAACCGCAAACAGGAAAACCGTAATCTTGTGCAGACTGGCTTTCAAAGACTTAAGCAGCAGGTTGGCTTCACCGACAAACTGAACCAGTTTCAAAATCCGGAAGATACGTAAGACCCTGAGACTTCGGATAACCAGAAAGATCTCCGCACCCGGCACCAGCAGACTCAGATAATTCGGCAGTATCGCCAGGAGATCAATAATCCCGAAAAAACTGACCACGTAACGCCAAGGCCGGGCGGTACAACTCAAACGCAGTAGATATTCTATCGTAAAAAGGAGGGTAAAAAACCATTCCAGAAGGAAAAGCTGGCGGCCATAAGCGGCATTGATCGCAGCCACACTATCAAGCATCACAACTATGATACTCAGAAAAATGCTGACAATCAGAAGTACGTCAAAGGTTTTACCCGCCGGCGTCTCAGTTCCAAAAATAACTTCATGTATCCGAGAGCGCCAGCTTGCCGTTCTATTCATGTCGATTTACCGCATCCAAAACATCTCACAATAATATCCGGCAACGGTCACGAACCCGAAGTCCGGAAAGATCCACGGTTACATCGGAACAAAGTTGTTGGCCTGCCAGTAATCTTCCTTGAGACTTTCAAGTTCCTGAGCAAAACCATCATAATGCCCCTGCTCCCATTTAACCAGGTGATTAAAAAAGGCTTTCACTTCGGGGTTGTCGGACTCTTGGGCACATTGGCGATAGAAATTGACGGCATTGAGTTCAAGCTGCATGCCGACACTCAAAGCGCTGACCTCAAAATGGCTCTGCTTGATACGCGCTTTCAATTGAGAGCTGAAAATCGGGCCGCTGACTTCGGAACTGGGGCCGGCCGCAAGGGGTATGGAAAAGTTGAAGTCACCGGTATCCAGAATACTGCCATACTGTTTCTTCAGGTAATTAAAATGAAGCAACTCCTCTTCTGCGAGCCGCTCGAAAGTGGCTTTTCCTTGCGCGTCTTCTGTGGTTGCCGCGGCATTCTTGTAGAAATGATGGCCAGTCATCTCGGCCTCCATAGCGGTTCTCAATGCTGCCAGTATCTTTTCATTGGCGGTATTCATAATTACACTCCTTAAAAATGGGTTGTTATTTACAATTTTAAGCTATCCATTAAACAATATATTTTTTATCTTGTTTAATGTTGTTTGTCAATAGATATTATCGCAGAGCATGCCGCCTTCCGGCTCCGTATCCGCCGGAAACTAAAGTAATGTGAACAGATGAGAGAATGGGCATGCTATAATTTGATTTATTTTCCAAAATATATGTGTTACCACTATAGTGGGAAAAAAGAAAGCTACAAACCATACGTTAGAATAACAGTAAAAAAGAACGGGAAGGCAGCCCAAACAGTTGAAATTTCACCCTAAAATAAAAATTATTCTATGGCTGGCCGGCCTTTTCCTGCTGGCTTCCTGCGCTCATTATGACCATAAGGAGCTTTATGAAGTTGATTTTATGGAGCGGGTCCAAATCTATGTTCAGGGCAATGTTGAAGTAACTACTGCAGTTTTAAGTGCTGAGGAAAGTTCGGCCCTGTTCGGAGCATTTGTCGCCGAAACCGGGGTACAGCCGATCTGGATCAGGATTCGCAATAATGATTCCGTCCCCTACTGGCTCTATTCTGTAAGTACCGACCCTGAATATTTTTCCCCCCATGAAGCAGCCTGGAAAAATCATTTTACGTTCGGCGGTTATTCAAACATTGAGATGAACTCGACTTTCCGGCGTATGGTAATCCACCCATATATTCCGGCCGGAGAAACGGTATCAGGCTTTATCTATACCCGCCTTGATGAGTGGCTCAAGACCTTCAATGTGGATCTCAAAACTCAGGGAAGTAAGGGGAAATCATTTTTTTTCATTACCTCTGTATCCGGTTTTGATGCAGACGACAATGAAAAGTTTGATTTTGAATCCTTGCTGCATAACCAGAACTTTACCAACCTGAAAATTGAGTCTCTGTTTCCTGAGCAGAAAATTATCAACCTGAAAACCCTTGCAGAGCTGCATGCCTGGATAGAAAATCTGCCTCGCACCGTGTTCGGTGAGGACGGAGTATCCCCGGCAGACCCACTGAACCTGGTTATGGTGGGGCGATTTAGAGATATCCTGCCGGCATATATCATGCGCGGCTGGAAACCGGCCGAGAGTGCCCATTTCGGGGCCCTCTGGAAGATGGTGAAATCATTTTTCTTCAACTCCCACTACCTCTACTCTCCAGTTTCGCCGCTCTTTCTCTTTGACCACAAACAGGATATAGCACTCCAGAAAGCCCGTGAAACTATTGATGAGAGAAACCATCTACGCCTCTGGATTGCCCCGGTGAAATTTCAGAATCTGCCCATTGTTGTCGGCCAGATAAGCCGTGATGTCGGGGTCCGGTTTACCGGCAGACTCTCACCTCCAACTACCCATGTTATTGATCCTGAAGTCGATGAAGCCCGCTGGTATCTGGAACAGGATCTGGTCCTTTCGCAACGGATTGAATATCTGGGTCTTTCCCAGGGCGTCGGCTATGCCCCGGCTTCGCAACCACGGCACAATTTAATGGGTGATCCGTATTATACCGACGGTCTCCGCCTGGTCGTCTTTTTCTCCGACTCACCGCTCTCATTCAAGGAAATTAAGCGTTTGAACTGGGAAAAACATGAGGATATCCGTTATATGATCCATGAAGATGAGTAGGATTTTGGGGTTGTTTTTTGATAGCGTACATTTGAACATAAAATATAAACTGATGGTGTAAAAAATTGAGTGTAAGCAGTATTTTCTCTCTCAGCAAGGTCTCTTTTCTTACAAATGTGATTGCTACCTTACTTATCTTTGCAGTCCTCTTAACCACTCCCGGATTTGCTGCGGATACAACCCCACAGATACAACCGGTTTTCATTACCATCGGTACCGGCTCCGTGAACGGAATCTACTATCCAGTAGGTCGGGCAATATGCAATATCCTGCAACATGATACGGAAACTCCGCAAATGCTTTGTTCCGTGGAGAAAACAGCCGGATCAACCAACAATCTTAAGGCCCTGACAACCGGTAGCTTCGAGTTTGGTCTCAGCCAGTCGGATCTGTTAGCCGCGGCCTACAATGGCACTGGTAATTTCAATTTTGCTTTAGTTGATCTAAGAACCGTCCTGACACTCTACCATGAATCCCTGACCGTAGTCGTGCGTGATGACAGCCCCATCCGTAAACTCAGCGACCTCAAACACAAAAAGGTAAGTACCGGCTTGCCGGGATCCGGCGGCTATGCGACAATGCATAGCCTTATACAATACTTGGGCTGGGATGCTGATGACATTAAAGAAGTTAAAGATTTAAGTAATGTTCGAGCCTTAACGGAACTGCGCGAGCAGAGACTGGATGCGATTGCCTTCACCACCGGCCATCCCTACAAACTTCTGACTAAGGTGGCCGCTGAGTATGATCTGCGAATTCTACCGATCAAGGGGCCGGCAGTTGAAAATTTACTGAAAGACTCTTTTGCCTACAGCCGCACAATCATTCCCGGCAGTCTCTATAATGGCATAACCGATCCGGTAGAAAGTTTAGGTATGGTGGCAACCCTGGTCTCTTCCCAAAAAGTTGATAAAGATATTGTTTACCGGGTCGTAAAATCCATTTTCGAAAACCTGGATGAATTTAAAAAATCCGGCCCTTTGTTAGGCACGCTAACCCGAATCAATATGGCCCGGCAATATCGATTTGCGCCACTACATTCAGGTGCAATCAAATATTTTCAACAAACCGGCCTGCTGGATGAAACATCCTCT
>JAOZQE010000079.1:4561-8851 GCA_029932385.1 bacterium
TGCCCTGGAAAAATTGCTCCATAAATATTCTGCCGCCTTTATCGAAAAAGGTAAAAAGTATATCAAAAACAGCAAAGAAAAAACCCGCGTTTTCAAGATTAACATAAACCACTTAACCGGCAAGGCCCGCAGGTAAAGAGAGTCTGAAATGAGTGATAAAGCTACAGTTTTTGAACCTTATCCCTTTAAGATCGGAGAGAGAATTTTAAGACGCCGCAAAGGTAAACTTGAAGATTGGGATGTAATTGCCGTAGATGACACCGAAATCACGGTCAAATGCCCGTTTCACGGCATGGAACTGACCTGGAAAAGAGGCAGTTTCTGGTACGGTGGTGAAACTGCGGTACCGGCCAGCAGTGAAGATTAGCCTAAAACTCTGATTCTTCGCTTCCGGTAGCGGATCAGACTGTAGGTTTGCGGGGGTTATCGATCAGGCTCATAATTCCGCGCATTATCCGGATTTCACGGGAGCTCATTGCCGCCCGACCGAAAAGACGCCGCAGATATTCAAGAAGATGGTCAGGATTGCTTTTATTAAGAAAGTCTACCGCTTCCAGGGTTGAACGCATATGGGCATACATCCCTTGAAGCTCAGCGTGCGTCGCCAGATCACCGCCAGTCTTACCGGAATCATTACTCTCGGTCACCCGGTTACCGGACTTTAACTGACTCAGTTCATAACCGTAAAGCAATACCGATTGCGCCAGATTCAATGAAGAAAATTCAGGATTCACCGGAATTGACGAAAGGATATGGCTGTGACGACGCTGTTCGCGGCCGAGACCGAAATCTTCCCGCCCGAACATAATTGCCACCGGTACCGCAATCCCCAACTCACCGATTTTTGCCGCCGTCTGCGCCGGAGTGTAAACCGGCTTGCAATACTTACCCAGCCGGGCGGTCGTTCCCACCACCAACTTAAAATCGGCCAAGGCTCTGTCGAGATCGGAAAAAACTTCCGCGCTCTCCAAAAGGTCATCCGCGCCGCAGCTTAAAGCCCGAGCATGATCGGAAAGATGGTCACAACCGGGAGAGACCAGCAGCAGACGACCGAGACCAAAATTTTTCATTGCCCGAGCCACAGCCCCGACATTTAAGTCAAGCTTCGGCTCAACCAGAACCACAGCCAGCTCCGGCCAGCCCGGTTTCATTGACATGAACGACTCCGGTTTATTTCAAACAGTGTAACCGCCGCAGCGATCCCGACATTCAGGGACTCACTCTTACCGGCTAAAGGAATAGTTATCAAATGATCGCAATGTTTGAGCACCAGGGGTCGCAAACCTTTGTCCTCCGAGCCTAAGACCAGAACCACGGCCTCAGGCCATTCGACCTGATAAAGATTTTCACCACCCGTAGCGACTGCACCATAAATCCAGAAACCACGATCCTGACACCGCCGTAAGGCATCCACCAGATTCACAACCCGGGTGATAGACATATTTTCCAGAGCTCCGGCCGCAGTTTTAGCTACGGCCGCCGTAATGGCCGCACTGCGCCGCTCCGGCAGTAACAATCCTGCGACACCGGCGGCGGCCGCCGTTCGGATAATTGCCCCGAGATTACGCGGATCGGTAATCCCGTCAATAGCTACCAGTACCGGAACCGCGCTTACCTGCAGAGCCGATTCGAGTAACTCCGACAAAGGGGTAAAAACAAAGGGTGCAACCTTAGCGGCTACACCCTGATGTCGAATTCCATCCGCCAACCTGTCTAACACTGTTGCCGGAACCATTTTAACAATAATTTCAGCCTGCCGCGCCCGCTCACTCAGCGCGTTGAGACGGTGACTGCTGTTTTCAACAAAATAGAGCGCCTGAATCCGCTCAGGATGACGCCGCACAAGCTCATCAACCGCATTTATGCCGCATACCAGATCTTCATCCTGCCCCATCTAAACACCCGCAAACTCAGTTTAAAAACCAGAGGGTGTCTGGAAAAATTATAACTTTTCTAGACACCCCTGAAACTATCAATTGCCGAAAAGACGCATATTGATAAATTTTGACCAGCCGGACTGAGGCTTTGTTTCATAAACCTCAGTTTTCTGTTTCACCGGCGCGTGACCGTGCCCGCCCGGGACAGTGGCCGGCACCGGAGTAATCCGCAGACACGGTGGCTGTTGGCCATTGGGTGTTATAAAACATTTCCCGGGCTCGCAGCGACCTGGAAAAGAGGCCGGTCTGGAACTGCTGAGATTTAATGGGCGACTACCTTTGAAAGCTCCGGGATCACTGCCTGAGATCTCAGTTTCAAGCCGTTTCTGCTCTTTCCCCAAATCATCCACCAGGCTCTGTACTTTATTCACCATTTCCGGATTGTCAGCGAGCACGTTTTTAAGGTCGGCAAGATTTTTCCGGGAGTTACTGATCTTGTGCAAGCGACGTTTGATCCCCATCACCACAAACTCACCTTCCAGAACTGAAACCCGCTGGCCCATCTCTCTTTCACCGCTCTGCAAGGTTTCTATCTGACGTTTAAGTTCTACCACGTGTTTATTAAGTTTCTGACCATTCAAAAAAATCAGGATGACGGCCACCAGTAAAAAACAACCCAGCACGACGGCCACCAGAGTCATAACCCCTGACTTCTTTTTTTCTTTTTCCAGTTTTACCGCCCCTGAATCGGCAGTCACATTTTTCTTTTCAAGTTTTTTTTCTTCACTCACAGGTTCTCTCCCAAAAATTTATTTCTCTAGGCTGTCTTATAGATTTTTTAAATATCATTTCGGTTAACAGTCAAACTTTAAGCCAATGCTTATAACCTTTATTCACTCCCGGGTCAAGCCGGAGAAAAAGCTAAACCTTAAAATTATCCAACAGACCTAAAATCTCTTCCGTCTTCTGCTCCATCAGAGCTTTATCTCCGCGGCTTTCAACATTCAAACGCAGTAGAGGCTCGGTATTTGAAGAACGCAGGTTGAAACGCCAATCGCCAAATTCAAGGCTCAGACCATCGGTAAGATCCCGTTTAACCGGATCCTCCCGCTGACTGAAATAAGCTTCAACCATAGAAATTGCCGCAGCCGGGTCGGCCAGCCGCCGATTTATTTCACCACTTACTGGAAATCGCTGAATCCGCTCATCAACCAGTTCCGACAGGGTTTTACCGCTCTTGGCCATCAACTCCAGTACCAGAAGCCAGGGAATCATACCGCTGTCGCAATATGAAAAATCACGAAAATAGTGATGGGCGCTCATTTCCCCACCATAGAGCGCATCAAGCACCCGCATCCGGTCTTTGATGAAGGCGTGACCGGTCTTTGACAGACACGCCGTGCCGCCGTTTTCCGTCACCATCTCGATCGTATTCCATAAGAGCCGGGGATCATGAATAATCGCGGCCCGGGGATGATTTGCCAGTAAACTTTCAGCCAGCAGGCCGACGATATAGTAGCCTTCGATAAAACGTCCATTCTCATCAAAAAAGAAACAGCGGTCAAAGTCACCGTCCCAGGCGAGACCGATATCCGTCTGATGTTCAACCACGGCCCGGCTCGTCAAAATCCGGTTCTCCGGAAGCAGAGGGTTAGGAATACCTTCGGGAAAACTTCCATCCGGCTGATGCAGCAGTTTAATCATGCTATAGGGCAGTCTCTTTTCAAGCAGATCAAGCACCGGCCCGGCACAACCGTTTCCGGCATTAGTAACAATCTTAAACGATTTTAACTGCTCAAGATCAATATATCCTAAAAGATGATTGATATAATCGGCCCGGAAAGAAAAAGGACGAGTTGCGGCAACTGCCGATGACTCAGGAAAACTGCCGCATTTCACCAGCTCTTCAATCTGCGGCAGACCGAAATCACCGCTGAGCGGCCGCGATTCATGCCGTACCAGTTTCATCCCGTTGTAATCCGCAGGATTATGACTCGCGGTCACCATGATACCGCCATCAAGCTTATAGTTGAACGTCGCGAAATAGACCTCTTCCGTACCGCAGAGTCCCAGTTCCAGAACCTCGACTCCACCTTCATTCAAGCCTCTGGCAACCGCGGCGGCCAGAGACCGGCTTGAAGATCGCACATCTTCACCAACTGCTACCCGACGGGGTTTTATAAAAGCGGCAAAGGCCCGACCCAGACGCCAGGCCAGCTCTTCATTAAGTTCATCCGGAACCCGGCCGCGAATATCATAAGCCTTGAAACAAGCGGTTGATATGGTTTTTTCTGCCATCCGACAACTCCTTAAAAACGTGGTAAACAGAGCTCAAAACCAAAAAAAGGCGTTCTCACCAGAGAACGCCTTAATGCTTGAAAAGCTGGTGCCGGGGGACGGAATCGAACCGCCG
>JAOZQE010000017.1 GCA_029932385.1 bacterium
GTAGCAGAATATCTTCACTGATTTCAAGATCAAGTACCCGCAGCTCTTTTAACGAGACCACAAGTTTAACCTTCTCCGGGTTCTGAACTGCAAGATCACCCGGTAAAACTCCATTGAATATCTGGTCTACCAAAGTTGCGGACTGGACTCCGACCGCATAAAAATCAGGGCTGTAACCCATCACTCCACCCTGTTTCAACAACATGTTATCGATCACCATCAAGGGAACCTGCAAACGCCGGGAAAGTTTAATAAACTCTTTGAAATATGCCACCGAAAGCGGGTCTGGAAGCATAAAAATTGAATCGATGTCAACTGTTGTCAGCCCCCGGCAGGCATTCGTCATGTCGTCTAAATTGTGGACCTGATTAACCACCATTTCCACACCCAGATCACGGGCCGCCAGATGCAGATCACGCTGCTTAAATGAACTTTTTGAGACTTCCTCTCCGGAATCAAAAAAAACCGCCATTTGCCTGATTTTTGGAAAGGCATTTTTGAACCGTAGCAGCCGCTGAGGCAGCAGCTCTTTTGAGACGTGACTGATACCGGTAATATTGGCACCGGGATGACACAGACTGGTGACGATTTCAGAATTGATTGGATCCGCGACCACGGTAAAGACAACCGGAATATTGATCCGGTGCTTCAGCATACATGATTTGACCGCTTGAGTCACCGGAGTCGTAACTGTATAGATTAGATCAAAGTCGGCCGCGGCAAATTTCTTTACCAGCGGCTCCACTTTGGAAAGATCGTGATCAATCGAATGAACCGCAAAGATAAGTTCTTCATCGAGCCTGAAGCCATTTTTCTGGAGACCATATCTCAAACCTTCGTAAGATTTCAGAAACGGCTCCGCGTAAACAATGACACCAATATGGCGGATTTTTATTTTCCGATTATTCCGGAAGGCAGAAACCTCACTGGCAAAAGACCAGATAAGAATCAAAACCAATCCTATTACGGTCCCGACTTTACGGCTGCGAATTGAATCAGTCACAATACCCTCACAAGCTACCAGAGCAAATGTAAAATAAATCACACTATCATTATCAGTCATTATCCAAATTTGCAAGAATGAAAAAATTGATTGACAACTTAACTTTAGCAAGTGTATGCATTGACAGTCAGCAAAATCAGACTTCGAAAGTTGATAAAAGAAGCGGTAAGAAAGTAGACCCTAACAACCTGACCCGGCTGCAAAAAAGCATTATCGATTACAACCGCAGGCATCGGATCAGAGACACTCAACCTGACGGATATTTCAGTCATTTCATCAAATATCTTTACTCTACGGTTTGGCTAACATGACTAAAAAGAGCAAATCCCAGGATGGAACCAAAGCAAGTGACCATCCCCAAATTACAATATTTTCCGGCTGGTGTAAAAGTTGCGGAATCTGCGTTGCTTTCTGTCCCAAGGAGGTTCTGGCAATGGATGAGAACCGCAAGGTCTTTGCCAAGTCTCCGGAGAAGTGCATTGCCTGTCATATGTGTGAACTCCGCTGCCCCGACTTTGCTATCAATGTAAAAGAAGTAGAAAAACAATCAACCCTTGCGGAGGACAAGAGTGATGAATAAGAAATCCTCCTATCAGTTAATTCAGGGAAATGAAGCCGCGGCCGAAGGGGCTTTGGCAGCCGGAGTCAGTTTTTTTGCCGGATACCCGATTACCCCATCGACCGAAATCGCTGAAATTCTGTCCGATCGTCTGCCGGCCAACGGTGGCAAATTCATCCAGATGGAGGATGAAATCGGCAGTATAGCCGCAATCATCGGCGCCTCAATCGGCGGCCGCAAGGTGCTGACGGCAACCTCCGGGCCGGGTTTTTCTCTAATGCAGGAGAATCTGGGTTTTGCCTGTCTCGCCGAAGTCCCCTTGGTCATCGTTAATGTCATGCGCGGCGGTCCCTCAACCGGGATGCCGACCAGCCCCTCTCAGGGGGATGTTATGCAGGCCCGGTGGGGAACCCACGGCGATCATCCGATCATTGTTCTCTCTCCGGGAAGTGTAGAGGAGGCTTTTCACTACACCGTCAAAGCCGTAAATTTTGCGGAGAAATACCGTAATCCGGTAATTGTCCTGATGGATGAGATTATCGGCCACATGCGGGCCCGGGTTTCACTACCTCCAACATCGATGATCGAAAGAGTCAACCGGGTTCATCCCAACATGCCGCCGGAGTGGTATCTACCCTACGAACGCTCGGCTACCGGGGTCGCCCCGATGGCAAGTTTCGGAGACGGTTACCGCCACCATGTTACCGGCCTGGTCCATGATGCCAAAGGTTTTCCGACTGCGGATCCGAATGAAGCCCGCAATAATATCCGCGGCCTCTTCACAAAAATTGAGCGCGGCTTCCGGGAACTATGCCTGGTTGATTATGAATTCATGGATGATGCTGAACACGCAATCATAGCTTACGGCGGCATGGTTCTTTCAGCCAGATCCGCTCTGGAGCAACTCCGCAAATCGGGCCGCAAAGTCGGCCTCATAAAACTTGGCACCCTCTGGCCTTTCCCGCGCTTTGCCCTGGAGCAGTATCTGCCGCAGTTAAAGACCATTCTGGTTCCGGAACTCAATATGGGCCAGATCTATCGTGAAGTTCTCAGGGTTAATGCCGGCAAGGCAGTAGTTGAAAAACTCAACCGAGTCAACGGTACCATCATCACCCCCAATGAGATCGTGAAAACGGTTAAAGGATTAATACGATGATCAGCAACTCAGAACTGGTCAATAAATATTTTCGTCATAATAAAAAATTTCCCCACATCTGGTGTCCCGGCTGCGGCATCGGCATAATTCTGGGGAATATGCTGCGGGCGATTGATGCGCTCGATATGAACAAGAACGAAATCGCATTTGTCTCCGGCATCGGCTGTACCGGTCGCGCCCCGGTCTATGTTGACTTTAATACCTTGCATACCACCCATGGCCGAGCTCTGCCCTTTGCCACCGGGTTGAAACTCGCCCGGCCGGAGCTTAAGGTTCTAGTCGCCACCGGAGACGGTGATGCCACCGCGATCGGCGGCAATCACCTGATTCATGCCTGCCGCCGCAACATCGACATCACCACGATCATCTTCAACAATTATATCTACGGGATGACCGGCGGTCAGTACAGCCCGACCACTCCTCATAGCGACAAAGCCTCCACCTGCAAACTCGGCAATATCGAGAGACCGTTCAATATATCGCAACTGGTTGAAGCTGCCGGGGCCACATTTGTTGGACGAACGACCAGTTACCACACACTACAGCTCCAGAGCATCATCAAAAAAGCGATTATGCACAAAGGATTTTCAGTGGTTGAAGTCATCACCCACTGCCCGACAACTTACGGCCGCATCAATAAAAAAGGCACTGCCGTAGATATGTTGAAATGGCAGAAAGAGGTGGCCGTGGATAAGAGCCGGGCTGATAAGATGGACCCGAAAGAACTTGAAGGAAAAATTATCACCGGCATTCTCATGGAAAAACAGCTGCCTGAATTCTGTGAGCAATATGACACGATCATCGAAAAAGCGCAAAGTATGAAAAATAACCAGCAGGGGAAATCCAAGTGAGCCAGACAAGAACAGAAATAAGACTGGCGGGGAGTGGGGGTCAGGGCCTGATCACAGCCGGCATAATTCTCGCAGAAGCTGCTATTTTAGATAATAAAAATGTCGTGCAGAGCCAATCCTATGGGCCTGAAGCCCGGGGCGGTGCCAGCCGGGCCGAAATCATCATCGCTGAGGGCTCGATATTCTTCCCCAAAGCAACCTGGGTCGATATCTTCCTGGCCATGAGCCAGAAAGCCTGCGATCAGTATTCTTTTGATATAAAAGCCGAAGGAACTTTTATTGTCGACACCACCTATGTCGACCAGATCCCGACCAGCAGCGCCTTCGCGATTCCGATCTCATCGGCCACCCGGGAGAAATTCGGCAAGGAACTTTTTAGTAATATTGTTGCGCTCGGAGTAATCTGTGAAATCTGTGGGGTAGTCAGTGCCCGGGCTTTGCGGGCGGCAGTCAGCAACCGGGTACCGGACGGTACCGAGAAGATTAATCTGGAAGCATTTGCCTTCGGCCAGAAACTGGCAAAAGAAGCAATCAAAAACCGCACCGAAGTCGAAACTGAATCAATCGAAGCCGACACTTAAAGTAAAGAACCGTATATCAATCAAAAAAGCCAATCGCTTGTATTGCTTACGATGCGGTCACGGTTCTTCTGCTGCAGAAACGGCGCACCATCTCCATTTCGCGGGTTTGGACATAATCGCAGATCTCATCCCTGATCTCAGCCGCCAGGTTTACAAACTCAACCCCAATCGATTTCTCATGCACCGCCACCGGCCGCAGACTCACCATGATATTTTTGCTGCGGCCCGGCAATGACAGTTGTTGGTTTGCCGTTTCGAGGATGACCGTGTGCGCGGCAACCGGCAACCGGCAACCACCACCGCTGATCTCAATCAAGGGAAATAATCCGGCTTGAGTCTTCAGCAGAATAGGCTCTTCAACTGATGGCACAATCCGCGGGAACTGACGCCGGTCATTGCCGACAGACTTGCTTGATTCAATCATCGCCATCATCGCCTGACCAATACCATTTCAAAAAAAAGAGACATAAAAGAATACCGGAGTTGGCCTGTAAGCCGAATTCTGTGCTTTCACCGTTACCGGTGAAAGTGATGACCATTCATCTAGGGTTACGGTTGCCCGCAACCTCAAGCGGCCTACCCGTTTCGCCGAACCTGCCGTTGCCGACAGAACCCTTAAGACGAGCCGCCTTATCTCCCCATTAAAGAGAGAAACGAAACCTATTTGGCCTTGCACCGGATGGGGTTTACCAAGCTGCCGATGTCACCACCGACACTGGTGAGCTCTTACCTCACCGTTTCACCCTTACCCTTGACAACAGCCAAGGGCGGTCTATTTTCTGTGGCACTAGCCTGCCTGTCGCCAGGACTTCGCGTTACGAAGCATCCTGCTCTATGGTGTTCGGACTTTCCTCCCGCAGTTACTCTCCCGTAAATTGCGAAGAGATCTACCGGCGATCATCCAGCCAACTCCGGCTTTACTGTTATTTTTCCTCTTCGCTACGGTTAACCATAATCCGCTGACAATTAGGACAGCTCATCATCTCCTGCCCTTTCAGCAAATCGATATAAACCTGCGGCGGAACATTCACATTACAACCTAAACAGGTGCCGTTTTTAGCTATCACTACGGCATCTTTGAAGCGTTTGCGAATCCGTTGATAACGCCGCAGGAAGACCGGGTCAAGTTTCTTAGTCTTGGTCACCCGCTTTTTATCACCGGCTTTGATTTTTCTCTCAAGGGTTGCAACCTTAGCTGAAATTGCCTTCTCTTCGAGAGCCATTTCTTCAGCTTTCGTGGCCATTTCCTGATCATTTTCGGCGATCTGCTCTTTAATCGAATTAATCTCTTCAACCAGACCTGCAAGCTCAACTTCCAGTCTA
Organism: bacterium; assembly: GCA_029932385.1. GTDB lineage: Bacteria > Desulfobacterota > Anaeroferrophillalia > Anaeroferrophillales > Tharpellaceae > Tharpella. The sequence goes on from JAOZQE010000017.1 coordinate 5,474, forward strand.
TCAAGTTGTCTCTGGTTATATTCGAGTTCTTTCAAAACCGCAAAATACTCCTTATTATTGGCAATATGTGCGATTTTCTCTTTCGATTGGGCAATCAGACCCTTCAACTGCTCCACCTTATCCCGCAGATCACGGCGTTCAACCTCTTTCGCAGCTAATTCACCCTGATACTCCTCCTCGGCACCTCTGAGTAAGGCAACATCCTCCTTAATATTATCAAGTTTCGGCGCAAAACTTTCCTGGGTGTCACGGATCACATCAAGACCTGCGTCAATTTCCTGAAGTTCCCAAAGCAGCTGCATCTGTTTTTCCAACGTTATTTCCTCCTGTTTGAAAGATGTAGATTTACGGTTCTCGTTTATATTTTAGGCTAAAACAATTAACAATTTCTACAAAGAATTCCGAACAATTTTTATTCGGTGGCTAAACAGCAATCCAGGGTTCCGATTCGGATCGGGCGATGGCAACCTTAAGATCAGCATTTTTTTCCGCGACAAAGTCACGACACCAGGCGGCACAAACCTCAACCACATGTCTCTCGGTAGCAAAATGCCCGGCATCCAGAACCGGAATCCCACCTTTTTCCAAAACTGAACGGGCATCGTGGTACTTCAAATCACCGGTGATAAAGATATCTGCCCCGGCTGCCTGAGCTGACTCATAAAGAGAGAAACCGCTACCGCCGCAGAGGGCAATCTTCTCCACTTTACTTTTCAAATTCCCACCGATCAATCTAACCGAATCAGTTTGCAGCTTAGTTTTCACTAAAAGTGCAAATTCATCAATATCGATCGGGTTCTCGATTACACCGATCCGGCCCGCGCCACAGCCCGATTCGGGAAAATGCACCGAATAGAGATCGTAGGCTGGAACTTCATAGGGATGGGCCTGGCGCAAAGCCTCAAGCACCCGGTCAACCAATTTTTCATCAACTATCGTTTCTAAGCGCACTTCATCAACCAGATTAAGCCGGCCGATTTCGCCAACCTGAGGAGTGGCTCCAACTTCGGGCCGGAAACTCCCGGTTCCCTGGGTCTGGAAAGAACACTCACTATAGCGCCCGGTGCCAAGTTTCCCAGCTCCGGCCGCGAACATAGCCGCAGCCACCTGATCAACGGCGACTGCCGGAACAAAGGTTACAAGTTTGCAGCTTCTGCCGGAACAAGGAACCAGTGGAGCACATTTATCAACCCCCAGAATCTCGGCTAAATGATCATTCACCCCACCGGCAACATTATCAAGATTGGTATGGGCGCTGTATAGAGTAATCCCACCGGCCAACGCCCGGCCCAGCAAATCCCCAGGGAAAACGTCCAGATCAAGGTGAGACAAAGGCTTGAAAAGAAGCGGGTGGTGGCTGAAAATAAAATTTGCGCCCAGCGCTAGAGCCTCATCAATCACCTCTGCGGTAATATCGAGAGAGCAGAGTATTCCAGTTAACTGATGGTTCCCGGATCCGGCCTGGAGGCCGCAGTTATCCCACGATTCACTCAACCTGCCGGGAATCGTGGCTTCAATAAATTTAATCAGATCAGCATGGTAGAGTTGATCTGAAGTGCCAGTCACAGCCTTTTTCAACAAGAGACCTCAAGCATAAAAAAAGTGCACCCATTTTAGGGTGCACTTCTATTTTTCCTCTTTTGTAAGGTAACTCGACCACAGTGGCAGAGTTACGAACTGTATGAACATGGGTAAATAATTTTCTAATAAGCAGCATCTATATTTCATCTTTTCCGGTCATCAACCTCAGCCGGGAAGTACCTCCCGACAGATGCAAATGATGGGCCCACCTGGGTTCGAACCAGGGACCTACCGGTTATGAGCCGGTGGCTCTTCCAGCTGAGCTATAGGCCCTTTAACAGCTAAGGTCAAGCCGATCTTTCTACATTATATTGCACCTGGTTGTCAAGAAAAAAACTAACTTAAGCTACGACAACAATATAGCTACTGACCTTAAAAACGATCCTGTCGAAACCATTTACACCTTGCATCCCCTCTGCTGTTGTGCCATAATATTTATCAATTACAGGAAAAGATCAAGACTGCCCAACACAGCAATCAGGGGAAAAGGCAATTTTTCGAGGTACCTTTCAACTTTTAATAATTATTAACCTATGACTGACGACAAATCGACAACCAGCTTCAGCTTAAGGGTACACTACCTTGAGAAAATACTTACTCAGCTTGAAAGCTTAAGCCCTGAAAATAGCGAGCTATTGCAACGCTGGCGCCAGTCTCTGGCGACTATAAATGAACTGCGCTTAAATTTCAGCCTGCCAATCACCTGTATCGGGCCGGTGAAATCAGGAAAAAGCACCCTTATAAACACCCTGGCCGGAGCTGACCTGCTCCCCACCGGGGCCGGCATAACCACCAGCTTCCCTACGACTTTAAGTGCCGGAGAAAAGTTCTCGGCAGACATCAGGCTCCAGCCCGAAACCATAGTCAATGAGATGTTCATCCGGGCCGCCAACCTGCTTTTAAGTGACGAGTTAAAGAATCCCACACCCGATCTTTTCGCGGACGAGGAACGATTACAGGTTAACAATCTCCTCGACAACTATCGAAACAGCGGCAGTCTCACCCGGCATGGGATCTTCAACGAATCCTATCGGCTGCTTAAAAATATGACTCTCGGGGCGAAAAAAGTCAGTTCTTATTACCGTAACTCAGAACTTGAATTTACCTGTACCGACCCCGAGGACATTAACTACCGTAATTTTATCCGGGATGAATCGCTATCCCCATTTCTCCGCGAGATTCATCTCAAAGCACCCCTAAAGTTATTACCAGAGCACCTTTCACTACGTGACCTCCCGGGCCTGGACACTCCCAATCCCAGCCATCAAAGTATCATCATCCAGCAACTCAGTGAGAGTCCCGCACTGATCTATGTTATCAGCAGCCGGATAGGATTACGCCAGGCGGACTATCAACTGCTCGAACATCTGCACCAGCTCGGACTCCAGGAACGCCTGCTTTTCGTCATCAATCTTGACCTCGATGTTCACGATGATGCCGCTGAGCTTGAGGTTATGACCCGCCGCTGTACGAATGAACTTGATGAATTGGGTTTCACCCAACCCAAATATGCCTTTTCGGCCTTAGCTCTTTTCTGGTCCCGGGAAGAGATCGCAATCGGCCTTAATGCGGCCAGCAAACGTCGCTTGCAAGCCTGGCAGGAAGAGCAGGAAAAACTTAAAATATCCGATTTTGGTGCCCGGCAATTTCTTGACCGGCTGCTGGATCTGGGTCGTAATGAAGCCGGCAAGACTTTACTGGCACATAGTGACAAACGGCTGTTACAGGTCTACAACAACACCCGACGCCTGCTTGATAACGAGCTCAAGCGACTGGCCCAGATGGATGAATCATTAAATTCAGATTTAAGTCGCCAGGATGAAGACCGCCACAAAATCGAGGCCGTTCTCAACGAAACCGGACGCATCATAACCGGGGTCTGCAATGAGGTTGAAAAGTTCTGCTACAGCGAAATCAGCCACTGGCTTGACAGCACCAAAGAAAAGAGTCTCAGACGGCAGCTTGAACAGATTATTTCCGCCTATGAGGCGCCGATCGATCAACTACCGAAAAAAAGCCGAAACCCATTGACGCCAATGCGGATTATCGACAACCACTTTCAGCTTACAGTACCGGCCCGGATTCAGGAAACAGCGACACTCGCCACTTTAAGGTTTTTAGATACCCTCCATTCCGAGATCAACCAGCGCCTGCTTAAAGGCTGTGCTCCGCTCTTTATAATCTGTGAAAATTTTGTAACAGACGGCGAAATTGATCAGGATGAGCTGCCGCTGCCGGTAAAAATTGGCGGTGAAATACCGTTGTTCACCTTAAGCAGCGAGGCCGAGGAACGTTTTGGCATAATTGATAAAATTTCTAATCTGGCCCAACTACTGGGTAGTAAATTTGTCCGTTTCCGGCGAAAACTTACGCTCGCTCAGGAATACAATCAGCAAATAAAAAAGGCAGCCCTCAAAGAGCTGCCGCGCTGGCTCAGAAATTACCGGGAACAACTTAAATTTGCTCTCATCCACCACCATATGGATGAATGCCGGGATTTGAGCATGACTTTCTTCACCGATCTTCTGGCCAGTACTCAGGCAAATCTGCGAAATCATGATCAGCTTAACGGTGACGACCGGGAAGTTGCCACCCGGTACGCAACTGAACTGGAAGAACTTTCAAAACAGCTGCAGGAAACCTTCAAGGACGACAACCAATAAAGAAGGGTGGTTAAAAAACCACCCTTCTTAAAATGTCTCTTAAAAAGACACAATCAAGCCGGAATATGCAGCCGCTGGATCGACAGGGCTCTACTACTGCTCTCATCGATCTCAGCTACAACCGCAGAAAACCAGGGTTCACTCTTTTCGACCTCGTAACGCTGCGGCTTGCCATCGAGAAATTTCTTAATCACCCGATCCGCATTCATCCCGATAACCGAATTACGCCCACCAACCATACCGACATCAGTTATATAAGCAGTGCCGCCCGGCAAGATTCTCTCATCCGCAGTCTGAACATGAGTGTGGGTGCCGACAAAAAGAGATACCTGACCATCCAGATATAAGGCTAATGCATTCTTCTCCGAGGTTGTTTCTGCATGAAAATCAACCACCACGATATCTGTTTCAGACTTTAATTTTTCAACTGATTCAAGACCGACCCTGAAAGGACAATCCGCCGGTCCGACAAACACCCGGCCCGCAAGGTTCAACACTCCGATCTTAATCTCCGGCCGCTGATCAAGCGTGAGAACCAGTGATCCCCGTCCCAGGTCGCCAACCGGATAGTTAGCTGGCCGCAGAAGCCGGCTATCCCCGCGCAGATAAACCTCAATCTCTTTCTGATCCCAAATGTGATTTCCGCTGGTAAGAACGTCAATCCCCAGGCCAAAAAGTTCTTCCGCAATCTTAGGAGTGATTCCGAACCCGCCGGCCGCATTCTCGCCGTTGGCAATTACCAGATCAAAACCATGCTCGGCTTTGAGACCGGGCAACAGAGAAGCCACTGCCCGGCGACCCGGTCGACCTATAATATCGCCGATGAAAAGTAACTTGACCAAAATTGCCCCTCAATACCTGACAACAGCGTAAAAGATTCCAAACGCTTACGCTACCGGCAGATCTATTTTGCAATCCCAAAAGCCCGGGTTTCACGAATAACCGTTACCCGGATCTGACCGGGGTAGGTCATCTCTTTCTCAATTTTACCGGCAATATCACGTGACAGAACCACCGCATCCTCATCCGAGATATCTTCGTGGTTGACCATCACCCTGACATCACGACCTGCTTGAATGGCAAAGGTTTTCTCAACTCCCTTAAAAGAGTTGCCGATCTCTTCAAGAGCTTCAAGACGCTTAATATAAGCATCCAGCATCTCTTTCCGAGCCCCGGGTCGCGCCCCGGAAAGTGAATCGGCAGCCTGCACCAGAACATCGAGGGGATGTTTAATTTCAACATCACCATGATGGGCTTCGATCGCCTGTACGATTTCCGGAGCTTCACCATAACGGCGGGCGAAATCAGCCCCGATAACTGCATGCGAACCTTCAATTTCATGATCAACAGCTTTACCCAGATCATGCAGAAGCCCGGCCCGCCGTGCCATCTTATTCGGCAATTTGAGCTCGTCCGCCATCATCCCGCAGATAAAAGCGACTTCTAGTGAATGTTCATAAATATTCTGAGTATAACTGGTACGATATTTCAAACGGCCGATCATCCGTACAAGTTCCGGATTCATACCGTGCATACCCAGATCAAAAATCGCCTTTTCACCGGCCTCTTTAATCGTCTGATCAATCTCAGTCTGAACCTTTTTAACAATCTCTTCAATCCGAGCCGGGTGGATACGACCGTCGGCAATCAAACGCTCAAGCACATTCTTCGCCAGCGCCCGGCGTACCGGATCAAACGAAGAAACGATAACTGCTTCGGGAGTATCATCAATAATCAGATCAACTCCGGTAGCCGCTTCGATGGCCCGTATATTACGGCCTTCACGACCAATGATGCGGCCCTTCATATCATCTCCCGGAAGATTAACCACCGAGACTGTTCGCTCGGTTGCGTAATCACCGGAATAACGCTGAACCGCTTGCGCAATGATCTTAACCGCGCGTTTTTCGGACGTCTCTTTGGCTTCGTCCTCAATCTGTTTTACCCGCTTAGCGGATTCATGCTTGGCCGCATCCTCCATCAGCTTCATCAGTTTTTCTTTAGCTTCAGTCTGAGTCAAACCGGCAATAGCTTCAAGTTTATCCCGTTCCTGCTGTAAAACTTTCTGAACTTCTTCATCTTTGACCTGAATGTTTTTCTCACGCTGACTTAAACTCTGCTCACGCCGGGCCAGGTCACTATCCTTCTTGTCCAGATTCTCACTGCGACGGTCCTGGCTGTCTTCCTTATTGGCCATGCGTTTTTCTAGAACCTGAATCTCCTTTCGCCGCTCCGCCATGTCTGTTTCAAAATCTGACTTGGCCTTCAAAACCACATCTTTGGCCTGCAGGGCGGCCTCTTTACGCAACAGAGCCGCCTCTTTACGAGCTTCACTTAAAAGCAGCTCCGCCTCTTTGCGAGAGACGTCCTGACCTTTTTCAAGAAATTTTCGATAGACAAAACAACTTATGACCATCGCCCCCAAAGCTATAGCAATAGCTGTCAATACAGATACTTCCATGTTTTTGACCCCATTATTTGCACCCGGTCGCAGGCTTGAAGAAAGATTCAAACAGCACGACCATGGCGTTCCACTGAAAAGCCGTGGAAAATTATCCGCCCCGCGCAATCACGGCACGGCTTGATAGATAGATAAATCTGGATATTACCCGAGAAAAAGAAGCAGGAGAGATTGCGGAGAAAGGTCAAAAAAACTGAGAGGGAAATAAGGATCTGCCCCCAAAAATAGATTTTTACCAGTCTCAGTCTAAAAGCCAGGTCACAGAGGTAACCTTTAGATAGGTGTGGCTTCTAAACCTACAGATTATCTAGAATCAACAATAACTTAAGAGTTCAACAGCCCCTTTTTTAAGGATAGTGACACAATCCAAGAAATCAAGAGTAATCTCACCCCCATGACCGCTCTTGTCAAACTCACATCCTAAAGACTTGTAAACATCCCTATTAAATTGCTGAGTAACAGACTCTATTGCACATCCACCCCGACAGAATCTATTTTAAAGATAGACTATCAAGGCACTATTCCATTATCTTTGATCGAGCATATCTAAATCGGGCAATTCAGTCCAAGATTAATCTTTAGAATCAACAAGTACTGGAACCCGCTAAAAAAACGTTAATGTGGACGTTGTCCACAAGCAACGAACCTTAATCAGATTATTTTCTTGTTTTTACAAGCAAACAATCTGTATATTCCTAAACAGACCGTCAGGCTATGTTAACACACAACCTGACGGCACTGTCGGGACAACCCGAAAACTGTCATCCCTTTCAGTCCCCCCCAGTTTACCGTGTAGGTGCTTTCTTTGAACCTTAGTCTAAATATAGGTGACCATAGATTCTTCAGGACCACCCGCGAAGAGTGGTACACACCAAATCTAAGCGATCACCCTTATCAGTTAAAGGTGTTGGCTCAAAAAAATGATCACTTATCACGTATAACTCAGGGGAGAAAACCTCAAATAACCTCACTTAGTTCAATTGACCCTGACTCATTTCCCAACAGAGGCGAAAGTTCAGCATTTAAACTGTCAGTTCGCTCTTTTATTTCACCAAGACTCTGTCGATGGGTCAGGCATTCATCGGCAACATTTAAAAGGGCTAACATTACCAGTCTCATATCGGATATTGCGGCCCCGGATTTCGTACACGATTGGAGATCAAGTTCATCAAGCTTGGTCGTAACCAGCTCAACAACCTGTTCCAGACGTTGACTGTCAGCCTCAGTTCGCAGCGGATATTTCCGCCCTCGAATCGTCAACGTAATACTTTTTTTCTCAGCTCCCATGCATTCCCGGTAAAACCTGGGCACTGCCAGAATTTTGATTATCCTGCGGCAGATATTTATCAATTTCACCAAGCAGATCAACCATCTTGTTATCAACTGCCTGCAAAAGATCTTTCTGACTGCCAACCTTGTTTTCCAGTTCGGCAAGCTTTGAAGCCTGCTGTTCAAGCTTCTGCCGCAAATTATTACGCTCTTGCAAAACCTCCCGATAACGCCGACCTAACTCCAATGTCTTTTTTTCCAGGAGGGCAAAACTCTCAAATCCGCTTTCCATAAAAACCTGCTAAAAATTTATAACTCTGCAGAGCCCGGTAGAACCGGATGCTGCACAGAGGTTATCAACTTACATCCCGAGTCGAGTTTCGATCTCTTCGATTCTGGCCTCAAGCTGTTTTCGAACCTTAGGGTCGGTCTCCAGCAGCTCTCTCTTTTTGAGCTGCAGAAGCTGCATCTCCAGAGAGTATTCCTGACAACCATAACGATACGGTGGTTCCCCTGTCCGATACCCTTCGTCACCACTCAAATCTTAAAAAATCCCTGTTCTATAAATAAAAAGGTTTTCAACCTATAAAAGAAAAATAGCATACGCATCTTTCAACTGTCAATGTTTTTTGCTAAAAAATACCTGATCCGGATAAAAAGAGGGGCAACTCCCCCGAAATCAATTAAAATTAAGGATTTTCAGTCAATAGATAACTCGCTCCCGAATACAGGTGAACTCCAGAAAAGTTCCATCTCTTTCAACCATCAAAGTAACCGGCTGGCCCGCCTGGCCCCGAATAAGTTCCACTACTTCGTGTAGGGAAAAATCATCAACCGCAAGATTATCTACCGCGACCAGACGATCTCCGGGGCTAAGGCCTTCGCTGACAGCGGGCGAATCGTCTAAAAGGTCGGCTATTTCATAACCGGCCTCACTCTCAAGCAACCGGGCACCGATACCGACTAGAGCGAGATGTCTGCGACCATTCCCGGAGCTCTCTATATCCAGTGAAATCTCATAAAAAAAGGGATTAGTCTGATTCTCAAATTCAATCCCGGAAACCATCTCGCCAACATAACCGGGAGCCGAAACCACCATCGTCAACAGAGCGGTGTCATTGCCCCATATTTCAAAAAAACCGGCCCCATCAGTAACCCCGCGGCGGCTGCCGAGAACTATCCGCGCCCCGGCCAGAGGAGCCCCGCTCGAGCGGCTGTAGACCCGACCGCTGACCCCGTTAATCTCGATCCGACCGGCTCCGGCCCGGCCGGAGTCATCAAGGAAAACATCAAAATGAGCCAGACCATGACCCGCACTGATGTCAAAATTTTTAATTTGCACTTTTTTGGCACCGGCATAAGTAAATTGTAAAACCCCGGCCCCAGTGTCAAGCCAGAGATGAAACTCACCCCGCTCATCAGTGGTTGCTCCATGCCCGACAAAACTTACTTTACAGCCAGCCAGCGGCAGACCGGATGCAAGCGAAAACACGACTCCTTCAATACCGAAATCCGCGGCCCCGGGAGCCGCACCGGCCGCATCCTGCCGCTCTTTGTCCTTAACTTTTCCAGAATCAGAAATTAGCGAAGCCGCAATTTTAACCGGGTCAGAACTTTTAATATCAGCCGTTGCCACCGATTTGGGTTTTCTCACGGACTTATTACCAGACTTAACTACGTTAACCGGAGAATCCGCCGCAACCCGTGCCCCGGCTTTCACCTCTTCCTTATCCGGTTCATAGACAACAAAGCAGATGCCGCCGACAAAAAAAGCCAGCACCAGCACGATAAGGAAAAAATCAGAGCTGAAAAGTCGTTTCATAGCATCCTTTTAAGCGCCTGCAAAAGACCACTTGAGCGTTTCACCTGAACCGCACTAGCCGCGACTAAAGAGTCAAAAGAACCGGCCTCGGGCAACCATATCTCCAGATGCCGGGCGGCGCGGGTTATCCCGGTATAGAGCATCTCCCGAGTTAACAGGGCACTGCCTGCATCTGGCCACAAGAGAACGACTCTCTGGAAACCGGAACCCTGGGCTTTGTGGACAGTGGTGGCAAAAGCACTTTCGTGAGACGGCAGCTGCAGAGGTGTAAAAGCTGTGAAATTGCCGGTAGCACGCTTGAACCAAACCCTTAGACGACCTTCCGAATCAGGCCAGACCAGGCCGGTGTCACCATTATAAAGATTAAGCCGTGACGCATTTCGGGTAATCATCAAAGGATATCCTTTGTCGTACCGGCCAAACCCGACGCCACCGACAGCTCGGGCCATAAGCCGATTCAGATTCTCAACCCCGAAAGGACCGCGCCGTAGCGGCGAGAGCAGGCGAAAGCTCTCAAACATAGCAAAAGCGGCATCAAGATCAGGGGCTTCAATATAACTCCTGAAAGGTACCGATCGACCCATGAAATCAATTCTAATTTCACGCATACGAACCGCAAGCGACTCCAGCCCACCCGCAACAATCCCGGAGAGATAAGCAATACTGACCTCGCCGCTGGGATCATGGTTTAAGGTGTCGGCCAAGCGGCTTTTCACCTCTTGCGGGGGAGCCATAATTGCCTGCTGCAACTTAGCGATACCACAACCTGTCGCAAAACGGTAACTTTTTTTAAGCTCAATAATATGATCACTAAAAATAGACAAGCCTGAAGTCGGTGCCGCGGCAGCTTGTGAGGCCGCAAACGGATCCCCGGTCAAAAAAGCCAGATCAGCTGCAAAACTTTTCGAAAACATATTTTCCGCGCCGGTAGAACTCAGATCTCCGAGCACTGCTCCGGCCTCAACCGAAGCCAGCTGCTGCCGGTCTCCGAGCAGGATCACCCGGCAATCATCGGATAAGGCCGCGAACAGATTGGTCATCAGAGTCAAAGGCACCATTGAGGCTTCATCAATAATCAGAAGATCAACCGGGAGGAGATTATCACGATGATAATGAAACCCGCTCCCGGGCCGGTAGCCGAGCAGACGGTGAATCGTCGCCGAGTCAAGTTTTGCAAGCCTCTCACTGACTCGGTCATCGAGATTGAGAAATTCAGCCTCTTCGCGCAAGGCCGAACTCAGCCGTGCCTGGGCCCGGCCGGTAGGCGCACAGAGAGCAATTCGAGTCTGCGGCTGCAACTCGAGCCAGAGGGCCGTAATTGCCGCAACAATTGAGGTCTTACCACTTCCCGGACCGCCACTGATAATCGTAAAATGATTCCTGAGACCGGCACAGACCGCCGCCGCTTGATAATTAAGCGAACCATCAACCTCATTCACAACCAGACGGGGCGCGATCTCTACCAGAGTCCGGGTTAACTCCGCAAGCGGCATAGCGGACATCAATAATCGTTCGCCGATCATTCGGGCCAGGCGCTGCTCATAATCCCAATAACGCTGGAGATAGAGCCGGCCGCCATCAAGTATCAGGAGCTGCCGTTTTGAATGAGCCGTATCCGGCCCGGCAATTGCGGCATGGGCCGCAAGTCGGGTTTCCCACTGCTGTGGCCATTGCAGGTCGGCAAGACGTTCAACTGTAACGGCATCAACTTCAGCTTCATCCCCGGATTGGAGCCAGGCCGAAAAGTCCTCCGGCAAACCGCTAAGATCAAGACATACTTGACGCCGTTCATTGACTACATAACTGGCTAAAAGAGCTGCGAGAAAAAGCGGCCAGGAATACTGATCGTGCGCCAAGCGGCAGACCAAGCGAGCGAAATGGAGATCAATGAAGCTGAAGCGGCCCGATTGTGACAAAATCTCTATAAAATCATTTCCAGAAGATTCTTCCGGGGCGGTCATTTTATGGTTTTTCATATCCATATTTATCAGGTACCGCATATTGCTTTAGTAAGATTGACGACTGTCGCATACTCGGGCCGATCGTAAAAAATTCCGTTACTGTCATTAAGGCCGTTAATTCCCCGGACATAGAGGTAATAAACGCCGCCAAAATGAGTCTCGTAATCATAATCTTTAAGCCGGTTTTCCAAAAAACGGTTGAGAGCTACCAGATAGAGATTATACTGTAGCAGATAATCTGAATTCAGCATATTCTGTTGCAGGGCTTTAAGGCTGTAATCGGCATAATCAGGCCCCAGGTTATTGGTTTTCCAGTCAAGCAGATAGTAACGCTCATCGATGCAGAAAACCAGGTCGATAAAACCGTTGAGATACCCTGTGCCCGGCAGATATTCAGGGAAATGCAAGTGCCAGCGGGAGAGCTGTTCCGTATCGAGCTGATTATAGGCCGGTGATTTTTCCGGGCGCAACATTGCGGTTATCCCGGCCGCCGTCATCGCACCTGTAACCGGCAGACAGAACTCCATCTCCCGCCGCAGAGAGATATCCGGCCGCGAAAGCTTAAACGTGGTCCCGCCGCTAGGATCCGGCAGCGGCACATTCAAAACCTTATCCAGCATTTTGAGTACTGCCGCGATCAGTTTGGCAGCGGCTTTATCCTTAGCTTCAGTCCCAAACTCTATCAGGTTGAAATGAGTCAGAGTCTTATGCACCAGCTCCGCCACCTGAGAGTCGCTCTCCCAACCCTCTTGCGCCGCCCGGTTAAAATCGAGCTCTTCAAAAATTTTGTGAATTGCGTTGCCCATCGCCGTGCCACCGGGAAAAGCGGCAAAAATCGGCTCTTCGGGTAGAGTTCTGACTGCTGCGGCATCTCTTCCTTCTCCTTTCGTTCCGAACATTCCCACACTATGAGTGCCGGCAGTCAAACTCGAAAAACTCAGCCAGCCGCTTCCAATGGGCAGTTTACGCGCAAATTCACGGGCTTTCAGAGCTGTTGTACCGGAAATATCGGCAGCCAGCATAGTCTGTCTGGAGGGCGGTGCCTCCCGGATAATTTCCGGAAGTTCTTCCCAACGCTCCGCAGCTGAATCATCAAGAATCTCAAGTCCTGGAACCGGCCCGCCATGAGCCATAAAATCCTGCTTCTCGCTCTCATTTCGCGGCGGCCGGCGGAGATACATCAACGCAGTTTTGCCACTGTCACGAGTTTGCGGCCAGGCCAGATAAAGCCGCATCTGGGCCCGGGTCATAGCAACATAACAGAGCCTTAATGATTCGGCCAGATCCTCGGTCTGTTTCTGTTGCTCTTCTTCAACTCCGGGATCAAGATCGATATAACGTCTGAAACCAGCCCTCCCGGCGACCCCGTCAATCGGAGGGGACGATTTATGAAAAATCGGAGCCCCGTACCGGCCGGAACTTGAGGTAAAAGAGCGGGACCAGAGGAAAGGAGCAAAAACCACCGGGAACTCAAGCCCTTTGCTTTTATGCACGGTCATAATTTTAACCGTATCGGCTTCACTTTCTAAACGCAGTTCATACTCATCTTCATCTTTAGCGGCTCCGGTGAGATGTTCATAAAACCAGTCCAGCAGAACTTCAGGCCCGAAAAGATGTTCGCACTCGGCCTGATGCAAGATCTCCTGGAGATGATAAAAATTAGTCAGGGCCCGCTCCCCTCTCACAGTTCGAACAAGATTCAAACGCAGATCAAACTCCGGAGCCGGATTGGTTACGGCTCCGCTGAAATCGGGAAAACCGGCAAAAAGAGCCATGATGCCGTGTTCCGTCCAGAGTTCCCGGCCGCGCAGAAAAGCCTGGCGCCAGAGTTCATATTCCTTACGTTCTTTTGACTCCAGAGCGCCGTCATCATGAACCGCGGTTAGAAATGAGGCCGTAAAACCGAGTAGTGATCCGGCCATAACCGTGCTTAAAAGATAATCATTTTCCGGGGCCAGATGAGCCTGCAGAAACCGGTAAACCGCAATTGCTTCAGGAGTTTCCCAAATATTTTCTGCCGCGGCGACCACCGCCGGCACATTACGGCTCTGACAGGCCCGCCAGACCTGCGCCGCCTCCTTATTGGTAGCTGTCAAAACGGCAATATCAGAAGCCTTTAGCGACCGGCACGACCCGAAACCGGAATTACTATCAGCAACAACATTGACAATCTCGGCTCGATGGTGCGAGCTTATTTCAGACTTTGAAACCAGAGGTTGCCGGGCCAGGTTCAATAACTCTGCGCAAGTATCAGCAACCGCATCTGAGAGACTCGATTGAGCTGAACTTTTATTCAAATTGTCGCCATTTCTCGAAAGATGCCAGAGATGCAATGCCGCTCCGGCTTGACCGTCGATCAGCAGTTGTTGCTGTTCTTTAAGGGGCCGGCCGCAAACCATCTCTCGAAATTCGATCTCTTCCAGGAGAAAGGGCTCCGGAACAGAAAATATCCGGTTAAAAACTTTAAGCAGCTCGGGCGTGGAACGATAATTATGATCTAAGGTCGCCAGTTTCTGACCCGGCTCCCGGGCGGCTTCAAGATAAGTGTAGATATCAGCGCCCCGAAAACCGTAGATCGATTGTTTAGGGTCACCGATCCGGTAGAAAAGCATCCCGGGCCTATCGAAAAAGGTATTGAAAATCGAGTTCTGCACCGGATCGGTGTCTTGAAACTCATCGACTAAAGCAACTTTGAAACGCTCACTTACCAGACGCTGCAGACGGGTTCCGGCCGGGCCTTTCAACACCCGGTTGAGACCGGTCAGATAATCACTGTAACCTTGTTTTCGGGACTTCTCTTTGTACAATTTGAGACCCGCTGGACTCAAAGCAAAATCAAGAAAATCCCGCTTCAGGGCGAGCAGCAGCAAAATTGCCAGATCATTCCGGCGGCGGACACTTGCAGACAACTCTTCACAGATATGAAAGAGCGGATGTTCCGGAGTTGGATGATTCTTTTTGGTTTTATCTTCCACCTCACTTTGCGAAAACTTCTGCAGGGCTTTGGCCCCGTCCTTATCCGGCCAGGAGGTCGAATTTAAGGCTGCCGCCAGTTCATTGAAATAGATATCGAATTTTGCCCGTTTCCAGGAGCCGGCCTTCAGTGGACTGCCCGTAAATAGAAGCTGTTCAATTTCTGCAGATTCCTTTTCGACATAACTTAAGGCCCTACCGCGATTACGCTGAAAGCTTAGAGCCGTTGCCTCAATCCCGGTTACGGCATGAGCGATGTCAGCGGCCCAGCTGCCATGTTCCGGCTGCTCCGGCAGGATTATGAGATCAGGATCCCGATCCAGCTGCTCTCCCAATTCAATCAGTTTTTCCAGGGTTAAGCCTTCGGCCAGAGCTGTCTGAACCAGAGTGTCAGAACCACGATAAAAAGTCCGGCGCCAGTAGTCTTCGGCGACATTCTGTAAGAAATAGCGACTCTCTTTGACCAGTTCTATATCGACCCGGGAGCCGCACTCAAAGGCATAGTCACTTAAAATCCGGTTGCAAAAACCGTGAATCGTGGCAATTACAACTTCATCAAAAGCGGCCCGAACCTGCTGCAGACGCTCTCTTAAAAAAGCCGGTGACCGGCCTTTTTTAAGCGCCTGAGCCAAAACCCTGCCTAAATCGCCGTCTTTCTCCTGGTCCAGAGGTCGTGATTTTGAGATCTTCGCCAGCAGCTTGGCCGCCGACCTTAACGTTGTACGAATGCGCTCCTTAAGTTCTTCGGTCGCGGCCTCGGTGAAGGTTACAACCAGGATATTACCGGCCTCAAGTTCACTTCGCTCAAGGATCAGCCGCAGAAAAAGATATTGGATTGTATAGGTCTTGCCGGAACCGGCGGCCGCCTCAATCAGGATTTTACCGCTATCGATGGGATAGTCGAGAATGTCGAATTTACTGAAAGAGTTAGCCATAACCGTTATTTCCCCTCCGCACAAATAAAGAACGGCCCCAGTTGTCGGGCGAGAGCGGAAAAGTCCGACCGGAAATTGTCATCATTGAAACGATCTCCGAAAACATAATGATAGGCTTCATCCTGAGCCGCATAGTTTTTTTCATTCATTAACTCAGCTCGGACTTTGTCATCTGCTGCCTGCAACCCCTGTGCTTCACCGTTTTTGTCACTCTCTTTCAACCAGGTCTCATACCAGACCAGTGAAAGTGCAGGCAGAAAAGCGAGTGGCCGCGACAGGCCTTCAAGATAGAACTCAAGCAAAATCTCAAGTTCGGCCCGACCTGACTCTGCCTCTCCAGCCGAAAGGATCAAACTTTCGTTATCATTAAGTGTATGAAAGCGGGTCTCTAACGGAGAGAGCTTAGTCGATGAGGCGATCGCTCTCAGGGCAATATTCTTAATCGCGGCTGCAACCTTGTCCTTAGGCTTTATTTTCGCCGCCGGTCGATAAAGAATCTGTCTGACGACCCCTTCCTGATCTTGAAAAAGATCGGACAAACTAATATCAATCACAATTTCATGCCCGGACACATCCAAGATAAGATCTTTCTGCAGAAGCGGCATCTTTTCAGCACAATAGGGTTTGAGCTGTTGTAGCAGAGTCCGGACATTTTTCAGTTTTTCGGCAAAAAGCACCTGCCCCGGCCGCTGCGGCGGGAGCGTGCCAGAAGCGATGAAATATTTTTCCAGCCGCAAAGCCGCAGCGGCAGAATCGGTGTCATCAAGAGACTCCGCCAGCAAATGAGTGATCAGATCATCGTTGAATTTATACGCCGCCAGAGCATCAAGCGCAAACGGCTCACTGTCATCAAAATGATCAAGTTCTTTAATCCCGGGCGTGATTTTCAGTCGTTCCCGGAGAAAGAATTTAGCCGGATTACTGAAAAAACGGATCAGATCTGAAAGTTTAAGCCGGTCGCAGGTTGCCGATGCAAGCGGGGCATCAAAAAAAACCGGTGCCGCTTTTTCGCCGCGATTAATTGCGGTCGCGATCTGGGCCTGCAGAGAATCATAGGAAAAGAGAGTTTCGGATGCGTTAAAATAACGCGGGCTGAAAGGCTGCGGCGGGTGATCACAAACCAGAAAATCACGCATCGAGGAGAACGTGGATTCTTCCGGCAGGACAAAATGATCCTCAATATAATCGATCAATTCACTGACCACCACCGAAGGCGGCCGCAGATGATTATCCTTAGGATCACGACCCAGATAACTTAAGACCAGAGTTTTCCGCGCCGCCAGCAGGGTTTCGAGAAAGAGATAACGGTCTTCGTCCCGGGCATTACGATCGCCGGCCATAGGTCGAGCCGCAATCAGGTCGTAAGCTGAAGGGCGCTGACTGCGAGGAAAGTCACCATCGTTAAGCCCGAGCAGACAGATCATTTCAGCCGGAACCGCCCGCAGCGGCAGAATTGAAGAGAAAGTAATGCCGCCGCTGAAAAAG
The DNA here is from genome assembly GCA_029932385.1 of bacterium. Classification (GTDB taxonomy): domain Bacteria; phylum Desulfobacterota; class Anaeroferrophillalia; order Anaeroferrophillales; family Tharpellaceae; genus Tharpella. The sequence goes on from JAOZQE010000017.1 coordinate 22,624, forward strand.
CCTGAATGCCCGCTGACATTTTTAAGCTCCCGCTCCAAAACAGCCATTATCGTTTCGCAGCTGATCCGGCCGGTTTTTTCATTATTACTGCTATCACCATCAAGATTACAATTAATCCTGCCAACTGCCGCCAGGGGTTGATCAAGTTTTTCAAACGCCACTCGTAAACACGAGAGACCGGCAGTATCATCTTTTAGTGGTAGAATAAAATCGGCCAGCAGACGTTTAAGTTCCAGTCGCCAGATCCGGGCCGGAAGCGGTTGTGATAAACGCTGATGCGCCTTACGCAAGCCTGCGATAAATTCAATGAACGACCCTAAAACCAGTGCTTCTGAACCCTCAATTCCGGTCAGGGGCAGAAAATCAACCCCTTTTTCATCGACCCAGACCGGTGTATCGGCTGCAGCTGAATCATTCAGATCGCTACCGGCCAGAGCGTAACCGGTCAACAAACGGTCGAGTCCCCAACCGAGTGAATTTTCAGCAAAATCGACCCCGGTAACCTCCTCCCGAAAAGCGCCATCAAATCCCCAGTTAACCGCCGCCCGGCGTAACCATTGCGAAAGCAGATCAAGACCCGATTCGCTGACCGAAAAACGCCGGCGCACGACCTCGCGACTGAAGAGATCAAAAACTTCACGCAAAAGAAAGCGGCTTTTAAAAAGGCGCAACAAATCAAACAAAGCCTTGATCTCAGGCAAATTGAGAACTGATTCCGCATTGACAAGCGTATAATCCAGGCGCACTCGTCCAGACTGCGACCGGCCCTTGGCAAACAGAGCTTCGATATAGGGACTGTAGAGACCGATATCCGGAGCCATAACCAGGATATTTTCAGGCTTAAGTTCAGGATCTCCGGATAAAGCGTCAAGGATTGTATCGTAGAGAATTTCAACCTCACGCTGACGGCCGTGACAGAGATTGATTTTAAGTGAATTATCCTGAAGGTTACAGATAAGTGGTAATTTGGGTGGTTGCAATTCCAGTATCTGACGCTGCAAAGCAGCCAGCAACGTATTCGCTTCAGGGGTGACAAAATATTCGCAATAGGAGTCAACTTCAAGGCTGGCACTGAGATTAAAGAATGCCCGTCCCAGACGGCCCCATGAAGCCAGCAGCGGATGGCCTTCAGTTTCATCGGCTTTAACGAGCCTTTTTTTGCCCCCCGGCCGAAATTGATCACCCCAGAATTCAGCACAGGGATTGACATGAAAAAGATGAACTTCAATCAGACGAGAAAGCGCTTTGAAAAGATCAAGATAGTTAAACGGCAGAGCCGCAAAACCGAAGAGAAAAATCCTGGCCGGCAGTTTCTCCTGCAATGCCGACAGAGAGAGAGAAGAGGCTTCCGGGAAGTACTCCGGGTAAACCATCTGATTAACCGCCTCCTGCAGAGCCGCGAAATGGGTCTTCGCAACTCCCCGGCCGAGATCCCGCCAGAGTTCCATCTGCCATGCCGCCGCCTTAAATTGAGAAAGCGGATTTTCGCCCCGCTCCCAGGCCCGGATCAACTCCGGCCGGAAGAGAAGGTAGCGATCAAAAAGATCACCCAGCTCCGCCGCCAGATGATAACGCGAAAGTTCATCACCGGCAAGCTCAAGGTAGTTGTCAACTTCGGCAAACCGCATTCCGGCCGGTGCCGCCTCTCCATCAGCTTTTTCCAGAGCAAAAAAAATCTTCCAGACCAGTATCTCCTTACTGAAAGGATCACCGGCAATCTGCCCATCAATCTGCTGCCGGAGACCGGAAAAAATATTTTCTTCTAAAAATGATTGAGAAAAAGGAAACTCAAGATTGGCCGAAACCCCGTTAATCCGGGCCAGCGTCATTTTCAGCCAGCGCTCAAGCCCCCGGCTCGGAACCACCACCACTTCAGGCTCAAGTACCCCGGCGCTCCCCGGCTCATTCACCAGACCGGCCAGCACCTCAGCCAGCTTTTCGAGCCGGTTGCCGCTATGAATATAAAATCCGCTCATGAGACTCTATTTTTTAGATTTCAAACCAGACCGGTCAACGCAATCATTGCTCGCACCAAAAAGACACTTCACAAGGTTGTAAATAATTAAGCTTATCAGAACATTTTCTCATGAAAAACACAAGAAAATAACCTGTTAGATGTCTGACAAAATCTCAATTCGTACCTCCACCTCGCTCTCTTTCGGAACGTTCCCAATTTGCAAAAAAATTGGACTATCCAAGAAAAAATGTCTGTCTATACAAACATGTCTTGCAATTTTAGTAAAAATGTTTATAATAGCGAACATGGATTTATTAAGTGACATGCAAACTCTGGGTCGAAATGTCCGCGAAGCCAGAAAACAACGAGGTCTACAACAATCACACCTGGCGAAACTTGCCTCAGTTCGGAGGCAAGTTGTAAGCGAGATTGAACGGGGAACTTACAAGGGCTCGTTACGACAGGTTATAAATGTTTTAAGGGCAATGGGATTACGCCTGACCATTGAACCTGTGCGCTTTCCGACGCTGGATGAGTTATCTGATGAATGAAAGAGTAAACAGATTACGTGTCAGTGTGCCGGAAGGCAATAGTGGCACACTTGAAAAAACTCATCGATTTTCATTTGCTTATGATCATACGGCCGAATCCGACTGCCAACTCTCTCTGACCATGCCGGTTCGCCTACCAAGTTACAGCCGAGGAGCAATTCACCCCATATTCGAACAGAACCTGCCCGAAGGTTTTGTTCGTGAACGAATTACGGAACGATTACGAAAACATATTCGCATTGATGATATGCTGTTTCTGGCCCTGCAACGTGATTATGGCATAGGCAGACTTCAATATCATTCCAACCACTTTCCGGCTACGGCCGCGGGCAAAGAGAATCTGACGGAGATTTTACAGTGGCAGGGGAAAAAGTCTCTATTTGATGAATTAGTCAATAAATACCTACTCCAAACATCTATTAGTGGCGTACAACCCAAAATTTTAGTTGGAGATGTTCGGGCGACCTTTAATACGCCAGGACTGATAATCAAAAGTGGCCTTAAAGAATATCCAGGGCTCGCCATAAATGAGTATTTCTGTATGACTGCCGCAAAAAATTGCGGCTTACATGTACCCGACTTTCACCTGTCCGATGATCACTCTCTATTTATCATGCACCGTTTTGATCTCCGTGAAAATGGCAACAATCTTGGGGTTGAGGATTTTTCCGTACTCTTAGGGGAAAGAACTAGCGACAAATATACAGGTTCATATGAATCTCTCGCCAATGTTATCAAAATGTATTGCGCCTCCCCGCAAAAAGACCTGGAACTGTTTTTTAGATTGTTAGTTTTGTCGATGGCAGTTGGAAACGGGGATGCGCATAAAAAAAATTTCTCCCTCATATATGATGACATAAAAAAACCTGAAACAATCCGCTTGTCACCCTCTTATGACATTGTCTCAACATTACCATATTTAGCAAATGACACCCCGGCCCTGAAAATGAATGGTCAGAAAAAATCTTTTCCAGGAAAAGCTGAACTCAGCCGGTTCGGGGAAAAAATCGGTATAAATAAAGCTTCTGAACTTGTAGAGCGAACACTAACCAATGCCAGCGAGACTCTCAAGCAACACCGAGACCTATTGCAAGAATATCCACGCATTTACAAAGCTATAAAACAGGCCATAGCTAACTGTTCATCCTGATTTCCTGAAATTAACATTTCGGACTTGATTTATCAAAAAAAACTATGCAATATGGAGATTTCAAAAAATTGATGCAGGTACAGTGCAATGAGACTGAGTAAAAACAGTGGGAGCCAACCGGCAGATGAGATTTATTGCTGGCCCACGCCAGACCGGGAAAACCACAATTGCCAAACTTTTCCTTCAGTCTCAAGCAACATCCGCAACCTCTCTCTATTACAACTGGGACAATCGAAAAATTCGCGCTACCTTCAAGATGAACTGCTGGCCCTGCTTGAATTCAGTGGCTTTCCTGAACCACTTGGTTCAGGAACAAAACGTTTCCAGAGGCGCTGGAAAAGCGCCTACCTTGACACCTTGGTCAGGGAAGATCTGCGAGAATTGACAGAGTTGAAAAATATTGAAAAAACTGCACACATGATGAAATTACTACCCCCACGAATTGCTTCGCCCCTTTCAATAAATTCGTTAGCCGAAGATCTTAATGTCAGCTATGCAACGGCGGCAAACTATCTTTTTGCGTTAGAACTCGGTTATCTTATTTTCAGAATATCTCCTTATCATGAAAAAATTGCCCGATCGCTTAAAAAGGGGAAAAAGGCCTACTTTTATGATTGGACCCGAGCCGACAACCCCGCAAGTCGTTTTGAAAATTATATCGCAGTTGAACTAAAAAGCCGGCTCAATCTTTGGGAAGATGCCGGATACGGTGCGTTTGAACTCAACTATATTCGCAATCGAGATGGTCGAGAAACAGATTTTTTGATCGTACGAGATCAAACCCCATGGTTACTGGTTGAAGTTAAGCTAACTCGATCTGCAATTGATTTCCATCATAAAAAAAACCGTAAAGTTCTTGGCAATATTCCTTTTGTCCAGATTGTTCTGGAGAATAACATTGCCGAACTGGACAAAGACGGCAATTGCCAAATGTCTGCATCACGTTTCTTTGCTTAAGCCGTCTGCGATGTAACCTTGATCAATCCGGAAATGGAGTTATCATACTCCTCATGAGCCACCTGTTTTACGTGCTGCCGGTCGTGATATTATAAACAGCATCTACAATAGCAGAAACGAACTTCAATCGATCTTAAAAATGATAAATTGTAACGTAAGCAAAAACAGCCACTGATGATTATAAATTTATGGAGAACAAACCAAAACTTCTAGTTCTAACTTCAACCTTCCCCCGTTGG